>JBMZDT010000205.1:0-4737 GCA_049614505.1 Leucothrix sp. | reverse complement strand
GTGCGTTGATGCGTAAAACGGCTTTGCGGGCAAGGTCTTGCGACTGTTCATGACTTACCGCTGAGGCTGCTAGCTCGTTGCTTTGCCTCAAGCGTCCCAGAAAAATAGTATTGCTGCTACCTTTAGCAAGTGGCTCCCAGTCATAAGCCATGCGCAATGCATCATCTTGCACAATCTTTTCAATCAGCGCTTGCCATTCGGGTTGCATAGTATGTTCCCAATCCTTGTTCTATAATCGCTTTTTGAGCAGGGTCGTGACAGTCCATGCCATTTTTATCCACGCTAGGTCGAGCTTAGATGACACCGCTTTTTGGCAAATTCAGCTTACTGTTCCCGCTCTCTATTACCGTATTGGCATTTTACGGCTTGATGGGCTTTGCCTCGTCACGCGGTGAGTCTGGAGCAGACTGGGCCTTATTACAAGATGCCTATTTTTGGTCGATCCTTGGCTTTTCCTTAAAACAGGCGGGTTTGAGTGCCTTGCTGTCTGTTGCGTTGGCGTGGCCGATTGCGCGGGCTTTGTATTATTCGCCGTGGCTGCCGTTTCGCTCTGGTTTTCTAAGCCTCTGTTTACTCTGTTTTGTTCTGCCGACATTGGTATTAATTACAGGGCTGGTCGTATTATTGGGGCGCTCAGGTTTGCTTTCGGCTGGTTTGGGTGAGGATTGGAGCTTATATGGCTTGCAAGGTATTCTAATTGCGCATGTCTATCTGAATATGCCGTTTGCTGTGCGCGTGCTTTACCAGCAAATGAATAACATTCCAGATACTAGCTGGAAGCTTGCGGCACAGCTCAAGTTTAATGCGTGGCAGCGCTTTCGCTGGGTGGAATGGGCGATTCTAAAGTCAGGCTTTCTGCGTTTATTTGGCTTTATCGCGGTGCTGTGTTTTAACAGTTTCGCCGTGGTGCTGGCGCTTGGTGGCGGGCCGCAAGCGACAACCTTGGAAGTCGCGGTTTTTCAGGCACTTAAATACGATTTCAATATCCCAGAAGCACTGGCGCTGGCGTGGGTGCAGTTTGCAATTACGGGGGTACTATACATCATGGTATCGCGCTGGGGTTCGGTCAATTGGTTGTCAGCAGATACCGACAGCAAGCGCTGGATTCCAGTAGGTTCTGGTATTGCGAAGCTTTGGAATGGCCTGTTGTATTGGCTGGTTTGTTGCCTGTTGCTAATCCCCATGTTGGCATTAATTCCCGGTATCTTGGAAATGAATTGGCAAGCGTTTAACTGGGTGTCGGTTCTGCAACCCACGTTGATTACGCTGCTGCTTGGCTTACTGAGCGCGACCTTGGCGTTGGTCATTGCTTACGGTGTGCTGATTCCGCTTCGGCAATCGGTGATTGACAAGCGACCCACCAGCCAAGTGATTTATGAATGGCTCGGTATCCATACCTTATTAGCGCCTGCAATGGTGCTATCCGTTGGTTTGTACGTCTACCTTCTGAAGCGGATCGATGTGGATTACTGGGGCATGTTTTTTGTTTTTTTGCTCAATGCCATGATTATCGTGCCATTCGCTGTGCAGCACCTGCGCCCGCGGTTACTGCAATTTGACCAGCAATATTACCGACTGGCTGAATCATTAAAACTTACTGGGTGGGCGCGTTTTAAAGTGGAATTCCCTTGGTTAAAAGGTACCTTGCTGTTTAGCTTCTCGCTAGTGCTGCTATTCGCCATGGGCGATGTGGCTATCTTTGCAATTTTTGGTGATGACGACTGGATGACGCTGCCATGGTTAATCTACCGTTATGCTGGAACCTATCGCATTGCTGAAGCTTCGTTAGCCTCAGGCATCTTGCTAATTATCTGCGCTTTAATCGTGCTGTATTTTGAACGGAGTCGTCGACATGCTGGAAATTGATCAACTCGAAGTGCATTGGAAAGAAGTCTCATTGAAATACAACTTCACGGTTGAAGCAGGGGAGATACTGACGATACAAGGGCGCAGTGGCGTAGGCAAAACCACCTTGCTGAATGTGATTGCAGGGTTTGAGCAAGCGGCCAAGGGCGATGTGCGTTGGCAAGGTCGGTCACTGCTGAAGCTTAAAGTCACTCAGCGCCCAGTGTGTATGTTGTTTCAGGAGCACAATTTATTTGAGCACCTCAGCGTTTGGCAGAATCTGCGGTTTGGCATGGATAGTACAGTGGCTCAGGCAACGATTGATCAGCGAATTCGTGAAGGTGCAGCGGTGCTGGAAGTAGTGGATCAGTTAGATAAGTCGCCGATGAAGTTGTCGGGTGGGCAGCGCCAGCGGGTTGCGCTGTTGCGAACATTGTTGCGCCCAGAACCGATTGTTTTGATGGATGAGCCGTTTGCCGAATTGGATGCGACTACGCGGTTGATTGCTAATGATTGGGTGCGTGAAACGGCTAAGAAAGAGAGGAAAACGGTGTTGGTGGTAACGCATCAAGATGAGGATGTGGCGCGGGTTGGGGATCGGAATTTATTGTTACAATGAGCTCTAGTACATCCATTATTCCACCGGGTTCGTTGCCTGTATGGATGTTTTAGAGACCTATGCACACGCTTATGATGCGAGCCACCTAACGCAGGTCCTCAAGCGCAGCGAGTCGGCGGAGTGAGCTTAATACAAGATTCCGCTAACACTCCCTATACAAAACAACAACAAATCAAAAAACTTTATACGCTAAACTACTGTCTATAAAAACAGCTTCCCCTAGCTGATTTACCTGTTACAATAGGAGACAAACATGACAAAACTAACAAGAACCAGCCCAATTTATCCCACTTCCTCTATGATACTACTGCTACTTGCAGTATCTACTATTTTCTTTCTGAGTAGCTGTTCAACCTTAAAAAAGAGTGACTGCCTTGAAGGCAATTGGTCCGGCATAGGGTTTAATGATGCTACCGCAGGCTTAAAAAGCGATGCACAGCTCAGCGCCCACACGAAAGCTTGCTCAAAACACAAGGTCGCGCCTAACCAAGCGGTTTATAAAGCGGGATATCAAAAGGGATTAGTTCAGTTTTGCACAGCACGTAACGGCTACAACCGTGGTGTTGATAAAGCGGAATATTACGGCACCTGCCCTAAAGCCAGCCAAATAGAATTTCTAAAAGGCTATTTGGCAGGACTCGACACAGCAACCGTTGAGCTCAACGATGACATTACTGACCTAAAACACCAACGCCGAAAAGCATTTCGTCGGTATCTACGCCATAAACACCATAGCAAACCCGATACCAAAAAAATTAAGGAATGGGATGAGCGCGTGGACAACCTAGAATCCAATCTCGACTCACGCCGCCATGAGCGCCGTAAGATACGACGTTGGTATGATTTCTGGGCAACTAAGCTCCCGTAATATTCATACCCAAATACACAATATGGCAGTAGAATGCTGCCACCAATAACAAGGATAAACACACCATTTTGAAATATAAAGACCCACACAAAGCTCGCGAAGCACAAAACTATGAGCGACCTATCGCCAGTCGTGAGCTAATTCTTAAAGTGTTAACAGACAGCACTGCCCCCATGGGCTTTGCTGAACTGGCAGATCATTTGGAGATGCCAGAAGCAGAAGATAGAGATTCTCTGAAGTACCGGCTACGCGCTATGGAGCGGGATGGCCAGATCATATTTAATCGCCGTAAGCAGTACCTGCCAATTAGCAAAGCAGACTTAATCGCCGGGCGTGTGAGTGGCCATCCCGATGGCTTTGGCTTCTTGATCCCTGATGATGGCAGCGATGATTTATTCCTGCACGGCAAGCAAATGCGCAAGCTGATGCATGGTGATAAAGCGCTGTGCAGCGTAACCGGCGTTGACAAAAAAGGCCGCCGTGAAGGTGCCATTGTTGAAGTACTAGAACACAATACGGAACAAGTCGTCGGACGCTACTTCGTGCGCGGAGGGATCGGTTTTGTTGAGCCCGATAACAAACGCATTGCTGCGGATATTCTTATCCCACCAGAAAACAACGGCAAAGCGAAACACGGCCAAATCGTTAGTGCGGCGTTGGTAGAGCAACCTTCAACCCGCCAATTGGCGATCGGTAAAGTAGTAGAAATACTGGGTGAGCACATGGCGCCGGGCATGGAAATTGATATCGCCCTACGCTCACACGACTTACCCCATCAGTTTAATAGTGACGTTCATAAAGAAACTGCCCTACTTGGTAATGAAGCAACCGAAGCCGATAAAGAAGGTCGCGTTGACTACCGAAAAATGCCACTGGTCACGATTGATGGGGAAGACTCTCGCGACTTTGACGACGCGGCTTACGTTGAACGCAAAGGCAATAACTGGAAGCTAGTGGTTGCGATTGCAGATGTCTCACACTACGTGCCGGTTGGTAGCGCACTAGATCAGGAAGCTTGGAACCGTGGCACCTCGGTGTATTTCCCTGCACAAGTTATTCCGATGTTGCCAGAAGAAATTTCCAACGGGCTATGCTCGCTCAACCCTCAAGTTGACCGTCTGTGCATGGTCTGTGAAACCATTATCGATGATGATGGCGACATACTCAGCTATGAGTTCAAAGAAGGCGTAATGCACTCCGCGGCTCGCCTGACGTATACCAAAGTCGCCGCCATGCTGATGAACGGGGATGAGGCACTTCGCGAAGAATATTCCGAACTACTGCCTCACCTTGAAGACCTGCATGATTTGTATAAAGTCTTACGAAAGGCACGTGATGAGCGTGGCTCTATCGACTTTGAAACGACAGAAACTAAGATCGAGTTTGGTAAGGATCGTAAGATTCA
>JBMZDT010000204.1:0-4750 GCA_049614505.1 Leucothrix sp. | reverse complement strand
AATCGCCTCATCACCCGCTAGCTGGGCTTGGCCATCAACATTTTTATAGCGAGCCCAGTATACTTCACCCATTCGCGCATCAATCGCAGGAATGTAATCAAGCATAGCCGATGCTAAGTCTACAGTGGCATCTAGCACCTGCTGCGCCATTGCCGCTAGGGATGAAATAGGAATAACCGGTCTATCCAAAGCCAGTGCGAGACCTTGTGTCACGCCGACAGCAATCCGTAAACCTGTAAATGCACCAGGCCCGCGACCGAACGCAATGGCGTCTAGCGCCTGTTTTGACAAGCCAGCCTCAGCTAATAAACTGTCCATCATGGGCAATATCAGCTGCGTATGTTTTCTCGGTGCTAGTTCATAACGACTAATAATCCCACCATCATGATACAACGCGGCGGAACACGCTTCTGTTGCAGTTTCTATCGCTAAAATTTTCATTGGTCTATATTGGCAAAAAATCGTTGGGTTACTTCCCGTTTACTGGTGCGGGGCACTCGCGGCAGGCTTTCTAAAAATACTCGCCCATAAGATTTGGTACGCAAGCGCGGATCACAGATCATTAATACCCCTTTATCCTGCTCATCACGTATCAGACGCCCTACTCCCTGTTTCATGGCAATCACCGCTTGAGGTAGCTGATACTCGCCAAAAGGATTGCCACCCTGCTCACGGATGGACTTAATCCTCGCTTCTAATACCGGATCACCAGGGGATGCAAACGGGAATTTATCAATAATCACACAACGTAGTGCATCCCCCCTAACATCTACCCCTTCCCAAAAAGTGCTGGTCCCTAATAACACGGCGTTGCCGAGCTCTTTAAAACGCTGAATCATTTCAGCCTGCGAGGTATCACCCTGTACCAAGATAGGGTATTCAATTGCTTCTTTTAACAGTTCTGCGGCCTGATTAAGTGCGCGGTAACTGGTAAACAACATAAAAGTACGGCCTTTACAGGCGTTAATCACAGGGATCGACTCTTCCACTAGTCGCGGAATAAAGTCATATTGTTGAGGCTCTGGCATATTCGGCGGCGCATATAGCAACGCATTGTGCCAATAATCAAATGGGCTATCTAATAACAAGGTTTTGGGCTCATCCAAACCAATGCGTTTAGTGAAATGCTCAAAGTTTTGCCCCACAGCCAAAGTCGCCGAAGTCAACACCCAAGCACAGGGGTAAGCATCTAGCTGTTTACGAAAAGGCTCAGCTATCTCCAGTGGGGTTGATATCAATGAGAAAGAGCGCGTATATGTTTCATACCATTGCACCGTTTCAGGCTTAGGCTCTTTGAAATTCTGTAGCCGCTGCGACATCACAAACAAACGCTCGTAGCAGGTCAATAGCCCTTTGCTTCGCTCACTGGCAACTTGCAACTGTACCAACAAGCTATCCATAACATCGCTCAGATTTTGCAATTCGCGCTGTATTGGTGCTTTATCCCGAATCTTGTACCAAGGCTCACGTAGGCCAGGCTTATCCATCGCTAAACGAAAGTCCTGTACCACCTTTTCCAAAGTAGCCAGCAGGTCGCGTAGGTCTTTCATGTCTGACGCTGACTCTAAGCATTCCGCTAAGGCATCCCGACTCAGCTCAAATAACTGGCGACTACTTAAGTTATCACTAAAAAATGTGGAGGCAATTTCAGGTAGCTGGTGCGCCTCATCCAATATCACCGCATTAGCGCTGGGCAAAAGCTCACCAAAGCCCTCTTCTTTCAGTGCCAAATCAGCAAAAAATAAATGGTGATTCACTACCACAATATCCGCTTCTTGAGCATCCCGACGTGCTTTTACAACATGGCATTCTTGATAATCTGCACACTCCGCGCCCAAGCAATTGTCCGTTGTAGAGGTCACTGTGGGCCAAATTTCGGCGTCTCTTGGCACTGATGATAACTCAGACACATCACCTGATTGTGTGACAAATGCCCAATCATCTATCTTTCTCAGGTAAGAGATAGACTTTTTATCCTTATAGCGTCCTTCCAACTGCGCTAGCCGCATACGGTGTTTGCATAGGTAATTGGCACGCCCTTTGAGTAAGGCCGTTTGCACACTAGACTTGAGCGCTTTTTTAACCAACGGTAAGTCTTTTAAAAACAGCTGATCCTGCAGCGTCTTACTTCCTGTGGAAACAATCACCTTTCCCCCACTGAGAAAAGCAGGCAATAGGTACGCAAATGTTTTCCCAACGCCAGTTCCAGCCTCTATCACTACAGAACTATTTGTTTCAATTGCCTCTGTCACCGCCTCCAGCATTGCTTGCTGCTGTGGCCTGACTTGAAAACCCGAAATCACTTCAGAAATCGGCCCGTCAGATGCTAATAGTGCTTTCCAGTCTTCTGTCGCCATTAAAAGTTTTGCTTCTTGTAATCCAGCACTTCTTTAAACACCCTTGTGTTGCCTGTCTTGACAGCCGCTTTACTCATCAAGTCCAAATTTTTATTAACTAGCCCACGTCGGCCAGATGCCATTGGCAGTGCTTTACGCGCAAAGCCAATCGCTTGATCATAGCGTCCTTTTTTAAAGTTCAGCGTTGCCAGTTGATGCCATAGTTCAGGACTTTGGGGTTCGATACGTAAAGCACGCTCCACTTTATTAATGGCTGCATCAACACGGCCTACCGCAGCTTCTGCTTTGGCCGCAAGCGACAGCGCTTTAGCAGCTCGAGACATAGGTTGAGTAGAACGCGGAGGCGGTGGTGCCGCTTCACCCTTACGGCTCATAGACAATACTTCCCGATCCGGCACATCAGCAAAAGGATCAATATCTAACTCGTTTTTACTGGGGTTCTCTTTTTTAGCAACCACCTCTACTGGCTTGGTTTCTATTGCTTGCGCTTGAATAGGTTCAGGCTTTATCACTTCCACCACGGCAGGTGGCTGCCGTTCAATCGCTGTCGTATAGCTATCCCGATACTCTTTTTCAGCGGCGTAACTATCAGAATAACTGGGCGGATCAATATACGCGGGTTGCCTAGGGCGATACTCCTCAAACACGCGCGGAATGTAAACATTTCGTGGAGCACGATTTCTAATTGGCGGACTTGGCGTCACTGGCAGCGCTGACCGAGCCGAGTGTTGAGTACGAGAATCATTACTTGAACAGGCAGCTCCTACCAGCGCAAGAAACAGCACCAGACATTGCTTTAATGCAGTTTGCTTAAACATGTTGTATCCGAATTATTGTTACTTAGCCCAGTTTCGTTGAAGACTATTCGGAAGGTTCTGTTGGGACAGGAACGGGAACCGTTTCTTCTTCTGGTGGTGCTTCAACGACGCAAATACGGTATTTACGTGGCTGCGTTCCTCGAATAAAAGGCCGCGTGACCGACTTACCGCAGTTGGAATTATACAACAGCCCTGTTTCCATATCGACTTTCACAAAGCGAACTCTGCCTGGCCTGACGGGTTTTAATGGACGAGTGGGCAATACCTTAAATAAGTCAGACCACACTTTAATCGCCCCAGTACCGCCTGTCAGTCCTGTTTCTTTATTATCGTCACGCCCTACCCAAACCGACGCGACATGCTGCCCCGTAAAGCCTGCGTACCAGCTATCGCGTTTGTTATTCGTCGTGCCCGTCTTACCAGCTGAATTTTTCCATGCAGGCAGTGATTTGGCTAAGTAATTAGCCGTACCGCGTTTAGTGATTTGGTTCATCGCATACGTTAGCAAATAGTTTGCTTCGGGCGTCGCGACCTGTTTCACATTAAGCGGATAACGTTTCAAGGTCTGGCCAAAAGAATCCATCACAAAACGGATCGATTTCAATGGTGTGTAAGTGCCACCTGAGGCAATGGTTTGATACATTTGCTGTACTTCTAATGGGGATAGCTCCAAGGCACCTAAAAGCACTGACGGATAAGGAGGAATTTCTGTCGTGATACCCATATCATGCAGCTTTTCAACAATCTTAGGCATGCCCATGGTAACACCCACACGAACCGTTGGCGTATTGCGCGATTTTATCAAAGCATCTTCAAGTGTAACGCGACCTAAATCACGATGATCGTAATTACGTGGCTCCCAGACTTTCCCGTCTGACAATCTGACTTTGACTGGGCCATCACTGATGAGAGAAGATAAGGTGTATTTTTTAGGCTTTTCCAATGCTGCTAAAAACACACCTGGCTTAACCAACGACCCAATTTGCCGTTTGGCATCCATCGCGCGATTGTAACCTGCGTAGCGAACATCACGACCACCAACCAGCGCTAACACTTCGCTGTCCTGAACGCTACTCACCACTAAAGCGCCGTTCAGTTTGCCCCGCTTTATTCTCTCCTGCCGCTCCAAAGAAGCAACGCGTTTACTCAACACTTTTTCAGCTGTCAGCTGAACAATTGGATCCATTGCCGTGAAAATCAAAAGCCCCTCACTACGCAAATCTTCCTCTTGGTAGTCACGTTGTAATTGGGACTTCACTAATTCAAGATAAGCTGGAAAGGGACTCACACTCGGTGGCGCATTAGCTGTGATTTGTAATGGGCGTGTTTTATAGGTATCAGCGTCCGCTTTTGTGATGACTGACTCCCTTGCCATAATATCCAGTACTAAGTTGCGTCGCTCCAGTGCTCTATTTGGAAAGCGTCTTGGATCATAGTAAGACGCGCCTTTTGCCATTCCAATTAACAACGCAACCTGGTCAACTTCCAACTCACGAATGGGCCGGCTGAAATAAAACTGTGAGGCTAGCCCAAAGCCATGAATTGCACGCTTTTTATTTTGCCCAAGGTAAATCT
>JBMZDT010000203.1:0-4756 GCA_049614505.1 Leucothrix sp. | reverse complement strand
AGTACCGACAGTTGTCTATTTGGAGTTAGAACCATGGCAGTACAAAAAAGTAAAAAATCTCGTTCACGACGTGGCATGCGTCGCTCACATGATGCACTGACAGCAAAGACTTTGTCAGTTGATCCAGTATCAGGTGAGACTCATCTACGTCACCACATGACGCCAGATGGCTTCTATCGTGGTCGTCAGGTTATCGCTGCAAAAGCAGAACCTGAAGAAATGGATGATGCCGACGAGTAAGCAGTAAGGGTTCTAAGCAATATTGTAATAAATCGCGGGCTCTGTCCCGCGATTTTGCGTATACAAATCTAAAAAAACGGGATCACGAATGAGCTCGCACTATCGTATATCGCTGGATGCTATGGGTGGGGATCATGGCCTTTCAGTGACTGTTCCAGCGGCCCTGTCTGCTTTGGCGCAATATCCCGACATTTCCTTAATTCTGGTAGGCGACGAAAGCCAAATTACAGAATCCTTAGTGGCTAATGAGGCTTCTGGCCACTCACGTATCAGCATACACCATGCCTCTCAAACGGTTGGTATGGATGAGCCTCCAGCGCTTGCTCTGCGTGGAAAGAAAGACTCCTCTATGCGAGTTTCAATTAATCTGGTTAAAGAAGGCAAAGCTGACGCCACTGTCAGTGCGGGCAACACGGGGGCTTTGATGGCCACCGCACGTTTTGTGCTGCGTACCTTGCCTGGTATTGATCGTCCAGCCATCTGTAGCCCTATCCCATCTAATAATGGCCATAGTCACGTACTTGATCTGGGTGCAAATATCGATTCTACTGCAGAGCATCTTTATCAGTTTGCAGTGATGGGGTCAGAGCTAGCCCGTGCGATTGATAAAGTGGATGAGCCCGCGGTAGGTTTGTTGAACATAGGCCAAGAAGATATTAAGGGTAATGAGCAAGTAAAGGCCGCGAACCGATTGCTCAAAGAAGGTCATCTGAATTATATTGGCTATGTCGAAGGTGACGATATTTTTGGTGACCGGGTTGATGTTGTGGTCTGTGATGGCTTTGTGGGTAATGTTGCGTTAAAAACAACAGAAGGCTTGGCCAAGATGTTGGCAAGTAAGCTGAAACAGCAATTTACGCGTAACTGGATCACTAAGTTAATGGCTTTGGTTGCAATGCCTGTGCTTAAATCCATTCAGAAACAGTTCGACCCAAGGCGCTATAATGGTGCAAGCCTGTTAGGTCTTCAGGGTATTGTGATTAAAAGCCACGGTGGTGCAGACAGTTTGTCATTTGCTAATGCGATTAGCATTGCACGCAAAGAAATCATTGCGGAAGTCCCGCAAAAAATTCGTCATCGTTTGCAGGCACTGGTTGATGAAGAGCAGGTAAAAGTAGAGTAAGACAAGAATAAGGTATAACTATGTATTCACGCATTACCGGAACTGGCAGTTTTCTTCCACCTAAAATCATGACGAACTATGATTTGGAAACGATGGTTGACACTTCACACGATTGGATTGTTGAGCGAAGTGGTATCCATCAACGGCATATTGCTGAAGATGAAACGGTTTCGGAGATGGGTGAAAAAGCGTCTCGCTTAGCACTAGAAATGGCGGGTAAAACGGCTAATGAGGTTGATTTAATCGTATTTGCTACCACAACAGCCGATTTAGTTTTCCCCAGTAGCGCCTGTTTGCTTCAAGAAAGGCTGGGTAATACCAACGGTGCGACGGCCTTTGATGTTCAGGCAGTGTGTACAGGGTTTGTGTACGCCTTGTCTGTGGCTGATAAATTTATCAAAAGCGGCACGCATAAATGCGCCTTGGTCGTTGGCTCAGAGGCCATGTCACGCATTATTGATTGGACTGATCGCGGCACCTGTATTTTGTTCGCTGATGGGGCGGGCGCAGTTGTGCTAGAAGCGGATGAAGAGCCTGGCATCTTGTCAACACACCTGCATGCTGATGGGCGTTATAAAAAGCTGCTGTATGTGAATGGTGGTATCTCTGACGAACGCGAAGCTTATCTTAAGGGTGAAGCCTATCTGCAAATGGCAGGTAATGAGGTGTTCCGTTTTGCGGTGAATACGCTGGGCCGCATTGCTGATGAAACCTTAGAAGCAAATCAAATGCAGAAATCTGATTTGGACTGGTTAGTGCCACATCAAGCGAACATCCGTATTATTAAAGCGACAGCCAAAAAGCTGAAAATGTCGATGGATAACGTCGTTGTTACCGTGGATAAGCATGGCAATACCTCTGGAGCCTCTATCCCGCTAGCATTAGATGAAGCAGTGCGCGATGGGCGAATCCAGCGCGGCCAGACTATCTTGCTTGAAGGGTTTGGCGGCGGCTTTACTTGGGGCTCAGCACTCATCAGGTATTGATATGCCTGAGTCCATTGAGTTTGACAGTAAAAAATTCTTAAAGAGTGTCCCACATAAGCCTGGGGTTTACTGCATGATGAATGCAGAGAATGAGGTGCTCTATGTTGGTAAAGCCAAAGATCTAAAAAGCCGCGTATCCAGCTACTTTCGTGGCAATTTGGTCAACTCCCGCATCTATTCCATGGTGAAGCAAATTTGCGATGTGCAGATCACCATTACCGATACTGAAGCTGAAGCGTTGCTGCTCGAAAGCAACCTCATCAAAAAGCATAAAACGCGCTATAATGTGCTGCTGCGTGATGATAAAAGCTACCCTTACATTTACATTTCGGATGGCAAGTTTCCTCGTGTTAGCTTCCATCGGGGTTCACGTAAGAAAAAAGGTCAGTATTTTGGCCCTTACCCCAGCGCTGGAGCGGTGCGTGAAACCTTGGGGCAGTTACAGAAATTATTCAAAGTCAGGCAATGCGAGGACAGTTATTTTAGTAATCGTTCAAGGCCCTGCCTGCAATATCAAATTAAACGCTGTACTGCGCCTTGTACTGATGAAATTAGCCCATCAGATTATGCTGAAAGTGTTGCCTACACCGTACAGTTTTTGCAAGGTAAAAGCCAAGAGGTTACTGAGTCTCTAGTGACACAGATGGATGCTGCATCGGTGGAATTACGCTTTGAACAAGCGGCTGAGTACCGTGACCTGATTGAAAAAGTGCGTTTGGTTTCACAGCAGCAATACATTAGCGGCGGTCATGGTGATGTTGATGTAGTGGCGATTCAACTAGCCTCACAAGTTGCCTGTGTGCAGGTGATGACGATACGGGCTGGTAATAACCTAGGCAGTCGAAATTTTTTCCCACAATTACCGCCAGATGAGCTTAAAGAGACCGATGTACTGGGGCATTTTATTGGGCAATACTATTTAAACCGAACTGTTCCGGCCAAGATTCTACTGAGTCATGAGCCCGATAACTTATCTGTTTTGATTGAAATGTTAAGTTTAAAAGCGGATCGTAAAGTGGCCGTTAGTTCAAAAACACGTGGCGATGGTGCACGTTGGGTGGCGATGGCAACCCGTAACGCCCTGCATGCTCTAAATAATCAATTGATTAGTAAAGACAGTGTTGAAAAACGCCTGTATTCACTACAGGAAGCGCTATCCTTAGATTATATTCCTAGCCGCATGGAATGTTATGACATTAGCCATATGCAGGGTGAAGCTACCGTGGCGTCACAAGTAGTCTTTGGCCCTGAAGGCCCAGTTAAGGATGAGTACCGACGCTATAATATCACTGGCATCACTGGGGGGGATGATTATGCGGCAATGTCGCAAGCATTGACCCGACGATTTTCCAAAGTGCAAGAGGGTGATGCTAAGCTTCCGGATATTTTGTTTATTGACGGGGGTAAAGGGCAGGTTAATGAAGCCATTAAGGTATTAAGTCATCTACAGATTTCGGGCGTGGATATTGTTGGTGTGACGAAGGGAGAAGGCCGACGTGCTGAGCTGGACACGCTGACTATTGGCAAGCGCCGGGTAGAGCTGCCTGCTCACTCCAGTGCCTTGCACTTGATTCAACAAATACGAGATGAGGCCCATCGGTTTGCTATTACGGGGCATAGACAGCGTAGACAAAAAGCGCGAACCTCATCGCCATTAGAGGGTATTGAAGGGTTGGGGCCAAAGCGCCGTCAACAGTTATTAAAGCAGTTTGGTGGTTTAAGAGCCATTACAAGAGCAAGCGTTGAAGAATTATCAAAGGTCAATGGCATAAGCCGCGCGCTGGCTGAAAAAATTTATGATCGGTTTAATGGCTCCTGATGGTTTATCATAGCCCTATCAGCATTCTTACTGATTATTAATCAACCCCTTAAATGGTAACACGATGATTCTAAACATCCCGATCATGTTGACCTATCTCAGGATCGTAGCGATCCCTGTGTTGGTGGCGTTGCATTACTTTGATTACCCATTTATGACGGCATTTGTTTTTGGCATGGCGGGCCTTACCGACTGGGCAGATGGCTATTTGGCGAGGCTTTGGGGACAGGAGTCTCGCTTTGGCGCGTTTCTCGACCCTGTAGCGGATAAGTTGATGGTTGCTGTTGCGTTAATACTAGTGGTTGAGGCACAAGCCAATCCATGGGTGACGATTGCTGCGGCGATCATTATTTGTCGCGAACTCGTGATTTCAGCACTAAGAGAGTGGATGGCGGAAGTAGGGCAACGCAGCAAGGTGGCTGTCGCCTATATCGGTAAGCTAAAGACGGCAGCGCAGATGATGTCGCTGATTTGTTTGCTTTACGATAAGCCATTGTTTGGTTTGCCAATGCATGAAATCGGTTTGGTTTTGCTGGCGATTGCGACAGTACTAACGGTTTGGTCGATGATTCAGTATTTGGTTGATGC
>JBMZDT010000202.1:0-4765 GCA_049614505.1 Leucothrix sp. | reverse complement strand
CAAAGCACTCATTTACCGAGACCCTGCTAACGACGATAAGGTCTCAACCGAGGCCCGCAAAGGCCTAGCACCTTGGCTCATTAAGTTTACCTCTGAGCATTTAACCTTGGGCCACGAAGAGAGTTTATGTGAAGCGGCCTATCTTGTGATGGCGAAGCAGGCGGGCTTAGCGGTGCCAGACTGGGAGTTATTTCAGGCTCCAGAACATTCAAAAGCTAAGGCATGGCTAGCAATGCGACGCTTTGATTGCACGGGAGCGGAGTATGAAGGGCGCTACCACATGCACTCTTTGTGTGGTTTGTTAGATGCAGATTTTCGACAGCCATCAATGGATTATGAAGATTTAATTAAAGCCAGTCAGGTGTTGTGTCAAAGTGCAGCAGTCGGGAAAGTGCAGTTTAAACGAGCCATATTTAACTTATTTGCTTTAAACCAAGACGACCACACCAAGAACTGGGCGTTTTTAATGGATGACAAAGGCCAGTGGTCGCCAACGCCTTTTTACGATGTGACCTTTAGCCAAAACCCGCATAATCACCACATGACCTCGTTTGGTGGGTACGGGACACAGCCATCTTTAAAAGCGATTCAGTCATTGGCCGATAAAGCGGCGTATAAAAACTGGAAGGAAGCGCAACACGACATTGAGGAAGTGGTCAGTGCGTTGTCTAGCTGGGCTGAAACCGCTAATGAGTTAGCGGTTAGCAAAGAAACGATTGCGATGATTCAGCGCCAGCTAGACAGGGTTTATCTGGAGAATAAAGGGCTGTTGAGCTGATTTCTTAAGCTGCGACCCCTTTAATTACCGCCTCACGCGCCGCAATCGTCTCCGCCCAGCGCATTACATTGGTATAGGAAGCAGTCTCTAAAAACTCAGCTGCACCTTTGTAAGTATCGCCCATGGCTAAGCGGCCGTACCAAGACCAAATCGCGATATCAGCAATTGAGTAACCGCTGTCGACCATGTACTCATGCTCAGCTAAATGACGATCTAACACATCCAGCTGGCGTTTGGTTTCCATGGCATAACGGTCGATTGGGTATTGCATGGGGTAAGGGGCATAGCTGTAGAAATGCCCGAAGCCACCACCGACAAATGACGCGCCGCTTTCTTGCCAGAATAACCACGTCAGGCATTCGGTTTGGTGCCTTGGGTCTTCGGGCCAAAACGCATCAAACTTGTTGGCTAAGTAGTGCAAAATCGCACAGGACTCAAACACCGACTGTGGCTCGTCACCAGATCGGTCTAGTAACACCGGAATTTTTGAGTTGGGGTTAAGCGCGGTGAACTCAGAGCCAAACTGGTCGCCTTTGCCAATGTTAATGACGTGTACGTCGTAGGCGGCATCGGCTTTGCCAAGGGCTAGCAACTCTTCTAGCATCACGGTGACTTTAATGCCATTCGGTGTGCCCAGTGAATAAAGCTGTAGGTCAGCGTCGCCTGCGGGTAACTTGGCTTCGTGGGTTGCGCCTGCTATTGGACGGTTTAAGCCTGCCCATTTGCCGCCGTTTTCTTTGTCCCAAACCCAGACGTCAGGTGGGGTATAGTCATTATTGCTCATGGTATTGCCTCAGGTTGAGAGTGATTGTTCAAATGCTGATGTTAGCAGCGGTTGATAGTAGCAAATACGCAGGGCTCTGTGGCTTAGATTCAAGCAATATCCTCAGCGCATGCGCTATAATGCTGCTTTAACCCAAGCCAGAGCATGTGATGAAGGCGAATAGTGATTCCCGCTTGCCAATCTTTCCTGAGACGTGTTCGTCTTTACTAAAAAAACACCTGACTCCGCCAGTGTGGGATGCGCTCGCTGAGCAAACCACGGCGGCCGGTTTTAGCTTTAAGCAAGCAATCAACTCAGGTGTTGAGCAGGTGGATAGTGGTGTGGGTGTTTACGCCGGGGATGAGGAAAGTTACCGTGTGTTTGCCCCACTGTTGCAGCCTATTATTGAGGATTATCACGGCAGTGCTGGGCCGCATCCCACCGCAGATTTTTCATTAGAGGCGCTGCCAGCGGTCAGTGCAGAGGCTGAGGCTAGGGTGCTATCAACGCGTATTCGTGTTGGGCGAAATTTAGCCGGTTTTCCTTTGGGGGCGGCAATCTCACGCCAGCAACGGCTTGAGGTAGAGCAGCGTATTTGTACGGCACTGACGCATTTACCACTGCCTATTCAAGGTCAGTACCATGCTTTAGCGAGTTTGTCTGAAGCGCAGAAAGCGGATTTAGTCAGTCGGCACCTATTGTTTAAAAGCGAAGACCGGTTCATGGCGTCGGGGTATCTGATGCGGGACTGGCCAGAGGGGCGCGGTTTATTTTTATCGCGTGATGAGTCATTTAGTGCGTGGGTAAATGAAGAAGATCAGCTACGCATTATTGCCTTAAAGCAAGGCGGCGATGTGCGAGCGGTGTTTGCACTATTGGCCAAAGGTGTCACTGTGCTATCAAAGCATTTGACGTTTTTATTTAGTGAGCAGTTGGGCTATTTGGCGAGCTGCCCAACCAATCTAGGCACCTCGATGCGTGCGAGTGTACATATGACGCTGCCTAGTCTAGGTAAAGACGAAACAGTGTTAAAGCCGCGGGCGGAGTCACTGGGTTTGCAAGTGCGGGGAGTGCATGGAGAGCATTCTGCCAGTGAAGATGCAACGTATGACATTAGCAATCGCATGCGATTGGGGGTGACTGAAGTCGCTGCGGTGAGCCACCTTATTAATGGCATTAACCAATTGGCGGCTTGGGATAGCTAACAGGCTAAGCGCTGGGCTTTGTTTTGCCTATTTTATTTTCACGTAGCCAAATATAAATACCCGCAAGAATGGTAATGATTGAGCCGATAATGGTGTAGCTGTCGATGACTTCATCTAACACTAAAATACCTAAAATCGCTGCAAACAGTAGCCTAATGTAGCGAAATGGGCTGACGACGGATAGCTCTCCTGTGCGTACGGCCTGGGTCACCATCACCAAGCCGAGCGAGGCTGCAGCAACCAGCCCAACCAGGTAGCATGAGGTTGTGAATGTTGGGACTTTTGCACCTCCTGATAACAGCAGTAAAAAACAACCGAGTGCGAGCAGCGTTAAGCCGGAGTAAAAGGATAGTAGTAGGCTTGAGATAGAGCGCCGGGTAAGTCTGGACCCGACATCCCGCATTGCCATGCCAATAACAGCAACGAGAGTGAGCAGTGAGTATTGATCAAAACCACTCGTGCCCGGGCGAATGACAATAAGCGAGCCAATAAAACCAATAATGACTGCCCCAATACGATGCTTACCAACTTTCTCACCAAAAAATAAGGCCGCTGTGAGCGTGAGTAGCAATGGCAGGGTTTGGGTAATGGCGGTCACGGTCGATAGCGGTGAATAGGCGAGCGCCATAAACATGCCGTAGGCACCAATAATTTCACCCGCATTGCGCAGCATGACGGAGCGTTCCAAAATGGCGCGATTCCACATGGATTCACCGGAGCGTTTGAGCATGGTCGCAAAAATAATGGCACAGCCAAGGCCCAAGAAAATCATGACCTGACCTGACGGGAGTTCTTCAGAGCAGAGTTTGACGAATAGGTCACCTACCGTAAAACAGGCCATGCCTACGATCATATAAATAATGCCGCGCAGGTTATTGGAAATCGGCGCTTGGGTGGCTACTGGGCTCACAGGCAGTTACTCAGTAAGGTTGGGTAAGGCATAGCAGAATCGCTGAAAATGATGTGGGGTGATAATAGCAACCAGGAGTGGTTGCGAGTCAAGCAGTTTGACACGGTTGTTTCCGTTCCTTGAATTGCTAATTGGCTTGATAAACAATGTGGTGACGTTGAGTGATGCGAGGTAGTCATGCAGGCAGGTGGTTTAACGGTTATTAGGAATGCGCGGGTTTATGCGCCGATGCCTTTAGGTTTGCAGCATCTGGTGGTGGGTGGTGGTAAGGTGTTAGCCATTACTCCAGATGATTTGGTACTGCCTGAATCGTTAGTGCGTGAGGATATTGATTTGCAGGGTCGCCTGCTGGTGCCAGGGTT
The DNA here is from genome assembly GCA_049614505.1 of Leucothrix sp. Lineage (GTDB taxonomy): Bacteria > Pseudomonadota > Gammaproteobacteria > Thiotrichales > Thiotrichaceae > Leucothrix. Next base: position 747 of record JBMZDT010000202.1, on the reverse strand, counting down.
TATCGATGCGCATGCACACATCACTGGCGGCGGTGGGGAGACAGGGTTTGCTTCTCAGGTACCGCCGTTGCCAATGAGTCAGTTTACTTCGGTTGGTGTAACAACGGTGGTGGGATTGCTTGGAACCGATGACACGACGCGAAGCACGGCCAATCTTTTATCACGTGTTTATGGCTTGCGAGAGGAGGGGATGAGTGCTTACTGCTGGACGGGTGGTTATCACTACCCTTTAACCACATTAATGGGCAGCGCACGCGAAGACATGGTGTATCTGGAGCCGGTGATTGGTATTGGTGAGTTTGCAATTAGTGATCACCGTTCCTCACAGCCGACGTTTGAGGACATTGTTCGCATTGCCAGTGAGGCGCATGTGGCTGGACTGATGACGGGTAAGGCGGGTGTTGTACATTTTCATGTGGGTGATGGCCCGCGTAAACTTGAATTGATTCAGCGGGCCATTACTGACACTGAGTTGCCTGCGCGCGCGTTTAACCCGACCCATGTGAACCGTAACAAGCCGCTGTTTGATGAGGCCTGCGAGTTATTAGCGGAGGGTTGCCATATTGATATAACGGCGTTTCCCGATGGTGCAATGCAGGAGGGTTGGAGTGCCGCAGAGGCTTTGTTGCTGGCTCAAGCGCGCGGTTACCCACTCGCACAAATCACCCTAAGTTCTGACGGTGGAGGCTGCCTGCCTGAGTTTGATGCAGCAGGTGCGTTGTTGAAAATGGACTTTGGCAAGCCTGA
>JBMZDT010000201.1:0-4769 GCA_049614505.1 Leucothrix sp. | reverse complement strand
TCCACTCTTTCTGATCCTTTATAGTGCCGTCACTTGAGATGACATAATGGGTATTCCAAGCGCCTGATGCATCTTGCGCTAAAATGAACTCCCCAACCGATACTAGGCCACCAATACTCAATGGTAAGTTCACCAGGCTTGTTTCGCTACCACCTTGCAAACTTACATAAGTGATAGAGCCTGTGTCGTAGCCAATATAGAGTCTGTCATGCGCTTCAGAAAGGGTCATTTGCATCGCAGTGCTCGTAGATGGTGTTGCGCCGCCTAACATAATAGAGCTCATGTACTGCTGATCTGCGAAATTCCAACGCACTATTGCATTTTCATTTTTAGCCAAGATGTAAAGAATACCGGCAGCTCTATCGACAGCCAACTCTTCACTTTCTGCGGCAACAACCGCAACACATCGACCGCCAATACTCTGTGAAGCATCACTACATTGTGGATCTAACGGGAACAAATCGACGGTATCAATAACGTTATCGTTATCGTCATCCGTATCAGCATTATTACCTATACCATCACCATCGGTATCAACACTCTCGGTACTATCTAAAGGGAATTGATCGTCGCTATCATTAACACCGTCCCCATCATCGTCATCATCGATTGAATCAATAACACCATCGCCATCGGTATCTTTCACAACAACAATTTTTATTGTCCCTTCTGCACTGAGGCCATCAGGGTCAACCGCTCGAAGCTTAAATGTATACTCCCCCGCCGTTCTTGCAAACAACACTGCCGAACTGCTCTGAGATTGAATGTCGTAATCTGCATTATCAGGCATGTTAACTGCACTGATGGTCACATCCAACAAGTCCAGATTGATGTCCCTAAACCAATGATCAAAGTGCAAAGGAGTCGCGGTATTTGAGTTCACTCTCATATTGCCAGATTGAATAAAAGTGGGGCCCTGATTACTGCCAAACACGTCATACACATCACCATTACGAGCTCTTGTGCCACTCGACTCGCCACTAGCATCAACAAACTCAAGGGTGTAATACTCAGAATCAATTTCCAAATAACCCTTGGCAGCCCCATCTCCCGTCATCACAACGCGTTGCTGTGACCCAACCCATGCGTAATCGATCGCACCATCATTGGCCATCTCAATGATCCCATTCACCGTCTCGACCTCTAACACACTGAGATCGTTAGCCGAATAATTAACCGAATAGGTTAGCGGGTTTGATTTAAATTGCTGCCCAACCTCAGAGCTATTGATACTGCGTCGATTTTCAACATCTAAAAACACTCTCTGACTATTATCAAAACGCGCCCCAACTCGTGTTGTACCAGTATAAACAAGACTCTCACCGTTACCCGCAATACCATAGTTGTTGAAGATGACATTTAACGTATAGGATCGCGCAGCCTGATTAACATCTGTAATCGTATAAGAATAATCCCCGTTGATACGTACATCGTTATCAACAAGACAGTTACTAAAGCTGCGACTCAAACTTGCCCCATCTTGTGCTACCGTTATCGTTACACTCCCTCCTTGCGTACAGTTTTGAGTAACAGTGCCATTAGTGTAATCGAAAGTTGGAATTAGCGAGTAATTGGCCCTAATACCTTCAAATAGGGTAATTGGTGTGTAAAGTTCCAATCGAAATAGCTCACCAGCATGAGATATATTGGTTGCTGTTAGGCTCATCTTGCCCACTTCTTCAGGAATCGTGGGCGTGTTGGTAGTACTATTTGTGCTATTGTTAGTGATTGCACTAGTATCACTTGAACCACCGCCGCCACAAGCAGTTAGAGCGAATGATATAAAAGCAAACAGCATTAATCGCATAGTTGTGTGCATGAGACACCTCTAATATATTATGAATTTCTGTCTACTTGCGCTTTAGATAACGCAGAGCCGCCTTTGCTAATTAGACAGTTGTTTTGGGTTTTTAGATAAACACGGTTTATTTGCGCATTTATTTCATAATAATAATGGAATATGCTAATAAAATTAAGCCACTACAACTGTGATTTATTTCACAACGAATCGAAACCAATTCCGCCTAGGCCATGTAGCGAAGGGCTTCCCAATAGATATTAAATTCTGAAATATTAGTTGATATGACATAAACCTAAGCTGGCTCATCCACATTACTTCAAAGCATCACCTTGCCAACACCTCATGCCACTGCTGGCGTAAACGACTACCCTCACCTCTAAAATACTCATCCAGCAACTCGGTTTGCACAATACGATCCACCCGAAAGTGCCTAAAATCCTCACGCAACTCACACCAAGCCGCTAACACCACTACTTCAATATAGTAAACCACCGCTATGGGCATAACGCGCCTCTGACTTTCATTTCCTGCTTCATCTCGGTAATGAATTCGCAATTTCTGCTCATCCCGAATCGCACCACGCAGCTGCTCAACATCCACCGTATTAGGAAGCTCCACACCCCAATCCGAAACAACCAAGCTATCCGTTTTCTCACGCACCGCTTCGATTTTATTTGCGACACTTCTCGCGGCTTGCTGTAATCCCTTATCCCCCGTTCGTGCCAGTAGATTTAACCCAACCACAATTGCTTCCAGTTCATTGGCATTGAAATTAATGGCGGGCAGATCGTAACCACTGCGCATCATATAACCCACGCCCGCTTCCCCATCAATAGGCGTACGCATTGCTTGAAGCGCTTGTATATCGCGATAAATAGTTCGTTTAGAAACCTCCAGCTCTTCAGCCAATTCCTCTGCGGTGACAGAATGATTGCGGCTACGCAGAATCTGGATAATCTCAAATAAGCGGTCGGTTTTACTCATAAATCCCAAAATAACACATCACTGCTGACAGCAGGGTGTCAGCAGTGAACCTGTAGACTGTAGTCATTTGCCCCATTAATGGAATAAAGCCGTTGACTAGAAGAGGATTGATATGAATACACGCATGATTGGTGTCCTGTTTGTGCTGATTTCAGCTGGCATTTTTAGCAGCGCAGGGCTATTTGTTAAGAGCGTTACCGCTGAGTCTTGGGTAATTATTTTCTGGCGAGGCCTATTCGCTGTTGTATTCACCACCGCTTTCATTCTCTATAAAGGCAGCACCAAAAAAGAATTTTCTAGCATGGGAAGGCCTGGCATTTCAGTGGCAATTATCGGCGCTTTGGGAACGATGGCTTTTATCCCCGCATTCAAATATACCACTATCGCCAATGTATCACTCATCTACGCGGCGTCACCGTTCATTGCAGCCTTGATAATGTGGCTATGGATTCGAGAGAAACCGACATTTACTATCTTAGTTGCCAGCCTCGCCGCATTTGCGGGTGTCTTTGTGATTGTGCTTGGCTCAATTGGCAGCATTAACTTAATCGGAGATGCACTAGCGCTCTGGATGACGATTGCTATGTCGGTTTTCTTATGTATCTATCGACGCCATCCCAGTACACCTGCAGCTGGGCCTGCGGTGCTTATGTCACTGCTATTGGTTGTAGCTGCCTTGTTGTTTACCAATCCATTCCAGGCCCCTTTACATGAAATTGCGATTATGGCCTGCTTTGGTTTGGTATTTTCATTAGCATCGGTGGCACTAGCGGAAGGAGCGCGACGCTTGCCTGCGGCGGAAACGGCCTTACTAAGTGCTTTGGAAACGCCTCTTGCCCCAGTTTGGGCTTGGATGTTACTTTCAGAAATTCCCGCTACCTTGACACTGGTTGGTGGAGTCGTTGTTTTGATTGCAGTTTATGGGTCTCAACTGTTTCGTTGAGCCTCGCTTTTTCTCCGCTCACCTGTTGATCAATCCATAAGTGCTCTAACGACAAATGTGATTGATAGGGGTTATACTTACAGAAATTCTCAAGAGGTGATTCATGTCCATATTTCGACCTATCTTAATAGCATCTGTTGTCTTCTTTTCTAACTCATTTGCATTCGCTGCATTCGCTAATAATGCCAGCCCTAAATGGTGTGAAGCCGATAAACTGACGAAGGTTGAGCAGGTCATTTGTGATGACAACGTGCTTGCAACGTCCGATATACTAATGGCTAGTCTGTACAAAGAGGTCATGAGCTATCGTGGCAAAGAGGGTCATGAAGGACACTGGCCTGGCGAAATCATATCGAATCAGCGTGACTGGGTTAAGGAGCGTAATGCCACAAGTAAGCGTGTGAAGTTACTTGATCTGTACATGACACGCATACAGGAGTTGCACCTCGCATTGCAAAACCGATTGCAAGCTAAACCTTGAGAAGTTAATTAATAGTAGTAACGCCCAACAGCCTGCATTAGGCCTAGCCTGATGCATAGCATGTACTTTCTGGTAGCTCCCCTTTATCGAAAGCCTGAGTTAATGATGTCACTTCGTATTCAAAATAGGTTTTTGTTTTTCGAATTCGATTTATCTCAATGCATTGCCTATCAAGGTGCTTACAAAACACCCTGATTACTATATGTTTTATGAAGCCAAGCTAGTCTACCCATGACTATAAATAATCAAAAGAATGTACACCTTACCTGTGCAGGCTTCCATTAGGTTGGTCTTTCTAGCTAATGCGCTCAATTTTGTTATCAGTCAGTGCTTTACTTTTTATTGGTACAAGTGAGCAAGGTGATTTAGCATCTTGTCTCTGATTTAGACTTAGAAAATACCCCAATGTCACGCCATGAATTTTTTAGCCAACTGCTGACTCGTGAGGGTTTGTACCAAGGGCCTATCACCACCACTCAGCTTGAAGGTGGTGTATGGAATGACGTGGTTAGAGTCGAGACGGGCAATGACCGCTACGTTTTTAAAACCTCTTGCAAAGT
>JBMZDT010000200.1:0-4780 GCA_049614505.1 Leucothrix sp. | reverse complement strand
CAGCACAAGCTGCGGCTCAAGCGGCGTATGTGCCACCCAAGCCAATTGTTGTAACGAAGCCTTATGTTGCACCTGCTTATGTGCCGCCTAAGCCGATCGTTTACAATGCACCGAAGTCAACAATTGCGCCAGCACCTGCCACTAAGACGCAGACTCAATATGTTGATTACACAGGTGGCGTCGCTGCAGCTGCACCAAGAGCTGCGACTGCTGCAACACCGACCAACAAGAACCTGTACACAGGCAGCTATCAGCAGCCAAGTACTACTTACCAGCAGTACCAGCCAAAGACTTATACTGGTGGTGCGAGCACAGGTGCTACAACGAGCTACTCAGCAGGTGCGGCAGCAACAAGTAATGCCGCTGCTGGCGGCGCAGGTACATATATCGTGAAGAAAGGTGACACGGTGTTTGAAGTGATGCGTCAAACAGGTGTTTACTGGAAAGAGATTATTAGTATGAATAATCTACAGGCTCCAAGCTATACCATCCAGCCTGGTCAAGCATTGCGTCTAAAGTAATTTATTAGCTGCAAAAAAAGCCGCTTCTTAGTTTAAGGAGCGGCTTTTTTAATGTCTCAGTAAATCTCCGTTTTATTATCAGAAACCTACTAATGTCAGTGTTTAGCCTGTCAAAGCCTAGCCCTTAGTCCAACTAAACAACCTATCCCAAAAGCTTTTCTCTTTTTTGGGCGTGGCCTTTTTATTGATGTATTCATCCAACTGTTGATAACTGAGTAGTCCAACATGTGTGTCGACTAACTCGCCCGTTGGCGAAACAATGTAGGTTGTTGGTAGGCCTGGTACTTCGCCAAACGCTTCCATGGTCTTGGTTTGTGTGGGAATAATGGGGTAGTTGATTTTCTGATCAGTCGCAAATTGCTTAAGCGTTTCAATATCATCCATCCCAGCATCCATGCCCAATACCGTGACTTTATCAGGGTTGTCATCTAAAAAACGAATCAGGTCTGGGATTTCAACACGACAAGGTGGGCAAAAGATTGCCCAGTAGTTAACGACAACCCACTTTCCTTGGTAATCAGAAAAATCATGGGCCTTCCCATCGATATCCTTAAATGAAAAGTCATTCACAGGTGCGGCATTTGCAGGTATAACACTGAAGGAAAGCAGGGCTAAGAAAAAGAGTTTGGGTAAAATAGTTAAATATGAATTAAGCATAAATTATCACCGGAAGGTGGTTACATGTTAAGTTAGTGCCCTGTGAGCACTACCGTTATGAGAAGTATGAAATGAGTAAAAAAGCGATCATATATCACAATCCGCGCTGTTCAAAATCCCGTGCAACGTTGGCCATTTTAGAAGAGCGCAATGAGTCTATTGATGTTATCCAATATCTGGAAACACCGCCGAGCAAGGAGACGTTGCGCCACATCTTAACCACGTTGGATATGACCCCAAGAGCGTTAATGCGTCGCAATGAAGTTGAATACGCTGCAAATGGGCTGGCAGATGAATCACTGACGGATGAGCAGCTCATTGACGCAATGATTGCTCACCCTAAATTAATTGAAAGACCCATCGTTATTAAAGGGAATAAGGTTGCAATAGGCCGCCCTCCAGAGTCTGTATTGGCGATTTTGTAAGGATAATCTATGACTAAAATATTGGTGCTTTACTACAGCCGACACGGTGCAACACTGGACTTGGCTAAGCGTGTGGCGCGAGGTGCCGCGCTGGTTGACGGCGTGGAAGCCGTGCTGCGCACAGTGCCGGAGATTTCCACGGTGTGTGAAGCAACTGAAGCAGCGGTGCCAGCATATGGCGCGCCGTATGTGACGATGGAGGATGTGACAAATGCTGACGGCATTGCATTAGGGTCGCCTACGCGGTTTGGTTTGATGGCTGCACCACTAAAGTATTTCCTAGAGCAATCCTCGGCACAATGGGTTTCAGGGCGTTTAATTGGCAAGCCCGCTGGCGTATTCACATCGACCTCAAGTCAGCATGGTGGCCAAGAGGCAACATTATTATCGATGATGTTACCGCTGTTGCATCATGGCATGGTCATTACGGGCGTCCCTTACAGTACTTCTGCCGTAATGACGACTGAAACGGGCGGCACGCCTTATGGTGCCTCACACGTTGCAGGGGCGGACAATCAAAACCCAGTAAGCGAAGATGAACATACCATTAGTTTGGCATTGGGAAAGCGCATTGCTGAGCTAGCGGTACGGCTAAAACCATGAAAACAACAACTCCTGCCTATCTACTCACATTGTTTTCAATGTTTGGTTTACTAGTCACGGTGATTACTTGGAACGGCTGGTTGACCACTCATCAGCAGATGCCTCGTTCGCTTGAAATTGCGCTGTTTTGTTTGCCGCTGCTATTTTTTATACGGGGTGTTTTATATGGAAAGCGCGGCATCTATGTGTCATTGATGGTGGTTGCATTTTTCTATTTTTTGGTAGGTATTTGGCATATTGTAGAGCCTTCAGAGCGTGCCTACGGCATTGTCATTACACTATTAAGTATTGGTCTGTACTTTGGTGGCTACCTTTACGCAAAAAGCCATGACAAGCTTGCCCAGGCAACGTTAGATGCGGCGGCTGATGAGTTGTCAGTGAAGTAATTAAGTCTTTTCCTCTGCCTTAGCTTGTTGCCAAGCACGATCTAAGGCAGCGTCGTCAAAATGACAATCATCGTCATCAATATTTAAAATTTCCCGCAGTCGGTTGACGCGCCGCTCAAATTTATTATTGGCTTTGCGCAGGGCGTTTTCAGGTTCAACATGTAGCTGGTGAGCGAGATTTGCAACGCTCAATAATAAATCACCCATCTCTTCTTCGATGCGCTGTTGACTTTGTTGTTCGGTAATACATTCAATCACTTCTTCAAGTTCCTCTCGCACTTTTTCTGCAACGGGTTGCCATTCGTGCCAATCAAAGCCAAATTTAGCTGCGCGCCTTTTCAGTTTTACTGAGCGCATTAAAGCCGGCTGGCTCTGCAAAATATCAGCAAAGTGACTAGTTATAGGAGCTGGGTTAGCGGTAGCTTTTTGTTCGCGCTCTTGCTGTTTTATCTTTTCCCAGTCTGCTTTCTGTTCAGCTTCTGAAGCATAGTGTTTATTGGCAAAAACATGTGGATGACGTCTTTTCATTTTGTTGCTAATTGCTTTGGCAACTGTGTTAATATCAAAGTGACCTTGCTCTTTAGCGATTTGGGAATAGAACACGATTTGAAATAATAAATCTCCCAATTCGTCACAAAGCTCCGAAGGTTGCTTAGCATCAATTGCAGCGCCGACTTCGTATACTTCTTCCAAAGTATAGGGGAAAAGGCTTTGCCAAGTTTGTTTCAGATCCCACGGGCAGCCATTTACGGGATCACGAAGACGGCACATAATGTCGAGTAATTCTTGTACAGAATCAGAATTTATTTGTTTTGATTGGGTCATACTAAAAATAATCCGTATTGCAATGGGCAGAGTATACGTAAAAACTGGGGGTATTAAGATGTCGGGTATGAGCAATTCACAATCCGCGCGTTTGTTTTTTTGGTTCTTGTGGTTAAGTGGGGTTTTTCTAGGGTTTTTCTTAATTGGGCAATTTTTAAATCACAGTGTTATTGGTGGCAGTATCCAAAAAGCCACACCTTATTTTCTAGGTTTTGTTTGGCAGTGCCTAGTTCAGCTGGCTTCATTGAAAAGCTATCAACATTCAACGCGTTCGCGAGAGCCGCTGCTAATTCAGTTAGGTGGTAGCATTGCTCTAGTCGTTATTGTTGTGTTTATCTTAGTGTTGAGAAGTTAATCAGCCTATTAAGCTACTCTCAAGCGAGCTTTTGGTAACCTAGTAATGGGTTTGTATTGTAAAGCTGTTAGGTAAAAGGGCACACTTTAACTGGATTCATGAAAAAAACTTCAGTAAGGTGAGCTTGCTGTATTTTTGCGATGATTTCATTCGCTTGCTTTCAGTAAATACTAAGAAAAATAATAGTCTAATTATCAGGTTGGATTCGCATGAGTAATAATCGTAGCCATTTTAACATGGCTTGCCTCGCATCAGTTGCCGTGTTGTTAGGGGCATGTAGTAGCACGCCGGATGTTAATTCATCTGAGGCTAATGAGTTAACCGCTGCGCAGCCGTCGTCAGTTAAAACAACGACCTTATCGCAGTTAAACGACACGCTAGTGCCTAAAACATCTCGCCCACAGATCACTAAACCAGTGATTGCCAAAAGGGCCATTGTTAAACGTAAAGTTGCAACGCGACGTGCTGTTGCTAAAAAGCGTTATACAGCACCCAAAAAAGCCTATGTGCCACCTAAGCCCATCGTGGTTGCGGTGCACAAACCAGCAAGGCCTGTAGTAAAGTCTGTTGCTGTTAAGCCCAAGCGTGTGGTGCGTAAATGGGTTAAGCCAACATCAACACAGCAAGCAAAGCGACCCAGAGCCAATGTTAGTGTTGCTAGCGCAGTGTCAAGCCGCTACACACCACCAGTGACGAAAGTCGCCAGTCTTAATAAAGCTACGATGCCTTCTTTACCAAGGGCAAGTGCTGCGATGGTCGCTAGTGCGCCGGTGATACGGCCAGCAACCGTACCTAGAAGTCAGCGTAAGCGTTCTGTTTACATTGCGCCAAAGTCAGCAGCGGCTAGTCAGGCAGCTACACGCCAGCAAATGAAAGCTCAACGCCAGCAGCAGCTGAAGATTCAGCAAGCTCAACAGCAGCAGGCAAGGGCACAATGGCAAAAAGAGCAAAAAGCACTGGGTTACCGTCTAAAGTGGGAAAATGACCAGCGTGCTAAGGAGCAACAAC
>JBMZDT010000199.1:0-4786 GCA_049614505.1 Leucothrix sp. | reverse complement strand
TATTCCTTTTGCGACGGAGTTAGTGGCTAAATCACCCAACGCTAATCATGAAGGCCTGAGTGCACCGCCAATGCACCTGGAAGAGGCGGAGGTAGTTGATGATGAACCTGAGGTTGATGAATTAAACCCTGTTGAGCTACCCAGCGCCCCTGCACAGAAAAAGCTAAATCCACTTAAAAAACAAACAAAAAAAGTGGCTAAGAAAAATATAGCAAACAACACTAAAACATTGGGTTTATTGCCGCCGCTGGAATTGCTAGAGCCTGCGCCACTAAATCAAGGTAAATTTTCCGATAGCCAATTGGATGTTTTATCAGAAAGCATTCAAACGACATTGAGTGACTACGGCATCCATGGGGTAGAAGTCGTTGATCGTTTCCCAGGGCCTGTGGTCACACGTTTTGAACTTGATCTGCCACCAGGTACTAAAGTTAGCCGTATATCGGGTCTGTCTAAAGATATAGCGCGCAGCATGCGTGTGCAGAGTATTCGTATTGTTGAGGTTATTACGGGCAAAACAACCATTGGCATAGAGATACCCAATGACACGCGAGAGCTGGTGGCGATTAGTGAGATCTTAAAAGCACCGATTTACCAAGATTCTAAATCCAGCTTGACGCTTGCGATGGGTAAAACCATTGCGGGTAATCCTGCGATTGCGGATCTGGCCAAAATGCCGCATGTACTTGTTGCAGGGACAACAGGATCAGGTAAGTCAGTGGCGGTAAATGCCATGATTATGAGTCTGTTATACAAGGCGACGCCTGAGCAAGCTAAGCTGATTCTGATTGATCCTAAGATGCTAGAGCTGAGTATCTATGAAGGCATCCCCCACCTGCTAACATCCGTTGTGACGGATATGAAAGATGCCGCTAATGCGCTGCGTTGGTGTGTTGCGGAAATGGAAAAGCGCTATGCTGCCATGTCTTTTATGAAAGTGCGTAACATCGCGGGCTACAATCAAAAAGTGCAGGATGCGATTGATCGCGGTGAGCCTATCACCGACCCTAGCTTTGATCCCACGCAGCACGTTGACGTGCAGCCTTCAATTTTGGAACCTTATCCTTATATTGTGGTGGTGATTGATGAATTTGCCGACATGATCATGGTTGTGGGGAAAAAGGTTGAGGAGTTAATCGCGCGGTTGGCACAAAAAGCGCGTGCATCGGGGATTCACCTGATTTTAGCTACACAGCGCCCGTCGGTAGATGTAATCACAGGTTTGATCAAGGCTAACATTCCTTCCCGAATCGCTTTTCAGGTATCTACTAAAGTGGATTCACGTACTATTTTGGATCAGGGGGGTGCTGAACAGCTATTGGGTAACGGTGATATGTTGTATATGCCGCCTGGTACCGGTTTACCCCAACGTATTCATGGTGCGTTTGTGAGCGATGAAGAGGTAGAGAGAGTTGTTAACTACTTGAAAGAGCACGGGGAACCCAAATATCTGGATGATGTCCTAAAAGACACCGGCGGTGCGGCGGCCCCGATTCCTGGTTTAGAGCCATTGGCAGCGTCAGAAGGCGATGAGCTATATGACCAAGGCGTGAATATTGTCACTGAGTCACGGCGCGCATCTATCTCTTATTTGCAACGCCGTTTAAAGATTGGATATAACCGTGCTGCCTCAATGATCGAGGATATGGAAAAAGCCGGTGTTGTTAGTCCTGTGCAATCCAATGGAACGCGCGAGGTGCTAGCACCGCCACCTGTTAAAGACTAAGGTAATAAAAATACATGAAAAAACAATTAGTAACGGCCCTGCTATTAACCAGTATGAGCCAGCTAGCCTTTGCCGATGCTCGGCAAAACCTTGATAACTTTTTTACAAAAGTTAGCAGCATGAAGGGTAACTTCACGCAGCGTGCTTTTAATAAAAGAGGCCAAGTAACACAAAATTCCAGTGGCCAGCTTTTTTTAAGTCGTCCGGGTAAATTTCGCTGGGTGTATAAGACCCCTGACCCACAAGAAATTATTGGCGACGGCCGTAATGTCTGGGTGTGGGATAAAGACCTTGATCAAGTAACGGTTAAACCGACCTCTCAGGCTGTCTCAACAACGCCGATAGCGGTACTTACTCGAAAAGACCCTCCGGGTGCGCGTTTTCATATTAAAGCCTTACCAAGGAAAGGGGGCATTGATTGGTTTCAGCTAATTCCTAAGAAGGCTAGCCGTGATTTTAAGCGAATCGACTTAGGGCTTGATGCTAGAGGAGGGCTGCGCAATATGGTGATGTATGACCAGTTGGGGCAGCGCACAGAAGTGAGTATGAACACACAAAATAATGTACCTATTAGCGGCAGCACTTTTTTCTTTCAGCCCCCAAGAGGGGTAGATGTTGTGGGCAAGGCTCGCTGATTTAGCCAGTGTTTTAAGGCAGTAAAAGCCACCGAATCAGGTGGCTTTTGTGTATCTGGGGATTCGTGTAAGTGCTTAAGCGTAGTATTGTTCAATTGCGCTGGCTAGTGCAGCTAACGTGTTGGTAAAAATGGCGTCATCCTCTTGTAGTAACGTCATACGAAAACCCTGCAGGTCTGAGCCAAACCCACTGAGTGGCACAACACAAATTCCCTCTGAACCCATTAATTCATAGCAAAACTGGAAGTCTGCATTGACTGATGTTGCTTTGCTGATGTCTTGTGTTGATTGAGCTGTGTTAGCTAATAGATTATCAATAAATAAACGAATGGGTTTAGTTTTTGCAATCAGTGTGGAGCGTGGTAAATCCAACAATTCCACAACCAAATAGAACACGCCACCTGGCATACTCACGCGTACATTGGGTAGCGGGTTCAAATACTCGACAGCCTGTTTAGCACGACGTTGGTACTTATCAATTCTCGATGCTAGATACGGTTTGAATTCAGGTGCGTCATAAATATGTGGCAGAATCATTTGGGGCAGAGTAGTTGAGCAGACCTCTAGCATCTTAGCTAACAGAATCATCTTAATGAAATTCTGAAAATCACGATCTTTTTCAGCATTGTAGACTTCAATCCAGCCACAGCGTGATCCCGGCCAAGGAATGTCTTTACTGATACCTTTCATACTAATGCCGGGGACATCGCCAATAATTTCATGAAGCAGTGTATTTTCGATGCCCTCAAACACCATGGAATGATAAATTTCATCAAAAATAACAAAGCATTCATGTGCTTTCGCTATGTGTACAATGCGTTCAAGTGTTTCTCGTTTAAAGACACGACCCGTTGGGTTATTTGGATTGATGACCAGAATAGCCACAACATGGTCGTTGTATTTAACCTTGTTTTCAATTTCCTGCAGGTTTGGCTCCCAGTCATTGTCAGGGTCTAGTTGGTAAGCGATAAAAGAGCAGCCAGCATGCATGGCTTCTGCGGTCGCATGGGAGGGGTAGGTCGGTGAAGGAACTAAAATCCGGGCTTCTTTAGGTAAGTTATTAATCACCTTATTGATGGCTTCACCGAGGCCATTAAAAAATAAGATATCATCGGTAGTGCAGACTTTTTTATCAGAAAAGTGATCAAGGACGTACTGTCGGGTGGGTAGGTAGCCACGGGTATCTGTATAGGCAAAGGCCTGATCAGTTGTGGCATTATTACGAATAATGTCTTTAATCCACACTGGCACTTCCTCACCCGCTGTGATTGGATCACCAATGTTTTCCCAGATCATTTTAAAATCACCCAATTGCTCAAGCTGTTTGCCAATAGTAACCACTTCACGGATTGGGTAATTGAGTAGCTTGTTGTCTGCGCGTAACAGATTTTGTCTCACTGGGTATTTCCTATCAAAATAGGCGTATTATGCCGCGAAAATAATGCGGTATTCAAAATACTGTGGGTATTTTTACAATTTCTATTCCTGATTGGGTAGGGCGTTGCTTTAGTTGAATATCCTCCCAACACAATGGTTTTTGTCTAGCGGCGCTTAGTGTAAACTCATGGCAATTTTGCCCCCTATGGTTATGGAGAGATATTATGAGTGAGCTTTCAACAGCGGCTGTAGAAGCGCAGCTCAGCACGGTACAAGATCAGTATTTAGAGAAAGATATTGTTAGTTGCAAAGCGCTTAAAGATATCCAAATAGACGGTGATAAAGTCTCTGTGAGGGTAGAGCTTGGCTATCCTGCGGGTAGTTACTGTGGCGAGCTTAAGCAAGTGATTATGACGTCACTGACAGAGATGGAGCAGGTCGCGCCTGCTGAGGTTATTGTTGATCAAAAAATAGCAGCCCATGCGGTGCAAAAGAGCTTGAAGCGCATTGAAGGCATCAAGAATATTATTGCGGTAGCCTCTGGAAAAGGAGGGGTTGGCAAGTCAACAACCTCTGCAAATCTCGCCTTAGCACTCGCCAGTGATGGCGCTAAAGTTGGCATCTTAGATGCTGATATCTATGGGCCTAGCATGCCAAGAATGTTGGGTATGTCGGGTACGCCAGAGTCAAAAGACGGCAGCACACTAGAGCCTATGGAAAACCATAACCTGAAAGCCATGTCGATTGGTTTTTTGGTTGAAGAAGATACACCAATGATTTGGCGTGGCCCAATGGTAACCCAAGCGCTAGAGCAGCTGTTACGCGATACCAATTGGGGCGATTTAGATTATTTGGTTGTCGATCTCCCTCCTGGAACGGGTGATACTCAGCTAACTCTTTCGCAGAAAATTCCTGTGAGTGGTGCGGTTATTGTGACCACACCTCAAGACATTGCGCTGCTGGATGCTCGTAAAGGCTTGGCAATGTTTGAAAAAGTCGAAGTGCCTGTGCTGGGAGTGGTTGAGAACATGAGCATTCATATTTGCAG
>JBMZDT010000198.1:0-4802 GCA_049614505.1 Leucothrix sp. | reverse complement strand
CACATTTATGAAGATTTTCTTTTTTGGTGCAGGGACATTGTTCATTGCGCTATTTGTTTTGCAATACAACGGCATTATTGGCGTGAATTGGGGAAGCTTTGAAGTTGCTTACAACACCATGATTGACTGGGTGTCGCCGCACTTGGGCGGGCTTAAAAACTTTATGACCGCTAATTTATCGTCGGCAACGCTGGCTGGCGTGGGGTTGTTTTGGGGATTGCGGCGAAAGTGATGGGGTCTTTGGTACCTTAATTGGGTACGTGCTTCTATGATTTTCTCATCTTAAGGATTGGGTTTTGCAGAGGTTATGCGAGTACATCAAGCCACGGGCTTTGTTATGATGAATTTTCATTAAGTTTGCGAGGAAGTGCAGATGTCTGCTCATAATGCACCAAAGGCGGTGACGATTAAAACATTGGCAAAGCAGAAGGCTGAGGGCGAGAAGTTTAGCTGTATGACAGCTTATGACTACTGTCAGGCTTATGCGGTGAGTAATAATGGCGTTGAGGTTATTTTAGTCGGAGACTCGCTGGGGATGGTGATTCAAGGACACGATAGTAGCTTGCCAGTGACAGTTGAGGACATTGCTTATCACATTCGTTGTGTACGTCGGGGTAATGTTGGTAGCTTGATCATGGCGGATATGCCGTTTATGAGCTACTACTCAGAAGATGTGAGTTTGCAGAATGCAGCGGCATTGATGAGTGAAGGTGCCCATATGGTGAAGCTTGAAGGTGGTGCATGGCTGGCGGAATCCACACGCTTGCTGTCTGAGCGAGGGATTCCGGTCTGTGCTCATATGGGGCTGACCCCGCAATCAGTGAATCATTTAGGCGGGTACTCAGTACAAGGGCGAGACCCTGAAGCTGCCCAAACGATGGTGGATGAGGCATTGATGCTGCAAGATGCGGGTGCCAGTGTACTATTATTAGAGTGTATTCCTGAGGAATTGGGTGAACGTATTACTGACGCGCTGGCTATTCCTATTATTGGTATTGGTGCAGGCGCAAAGACCGATGGGCAAATTTTAGTTTGGCATGATATGTTGGGCCTATGGCCCGGTCGTCCAGCTAAATTTGTGAAAAACTTTTTACAGGAAACCGACGGTAGCATTGATGATGCGATCCAACTTTATGCAAGTCAGGTGAAAGCGGGAAGCTTCCCGGGAGCAGAACACAGTTATGAATAATGAGAAAGAGTAATCGCGCCATCTTGCTGGCTTGGGCCGAGCAGTCACGAATTGGAGGGACTCAGCTACAGGGAGCGTTGACATCAAATGAGGCCTTGCCAACGGGTGATGATTGGCATCGTTTCGTAGACAAGCTTTTACTGGCACTAGGGGCATTACTGACGCTTAGTGGCGTCGTGTTCTTCTTTGCATATAACTGGGATGAAATGGGGCGATTTAGTCGCTTCGCGCTAGTCCAAGGCCTGATAGTGCTGGCCTTGGCTAGTGTTTGGTATCTTGGCTTGCAGCGATTAGCAGGAAAAGTTGCGTTGCTGGGCGCTGGGGTCTTAGTTGGTGTACTGCTTGCGCTAGTGGGTCAGACGTATCAAACAGGTGCGGATACTTATGAGCTATTTGCCGTGTGGTGTGCATTGATTATCCCTTGGGCTTTGCTTTCCAAGTTCGACTTGATGTGGCTATTTTGCCTGCTACTACTCAATATTGCGATTTTTCTCTATTACAAAACCTTTGGTGGCTTTTTCCGTATCGTGTTTGGCGTGGAGCAAATGCTGTGGTTGTTACTTGCCATTAACACAGCTGCCCTCATCACTTGGGAGTGGCTCGTTCGTATTGGTAAATCGTCAAGGCGTAGCGTGCGTTGGATGACGCGCTTACTGGCCACGGTGAGCGGCGGATTGGTTACGGCATTAGCGGTTTTAGCAGTATTAAGCAAGGAGTCATGGAATCTCTTGCCGGGCCTACTAGCTTGGGCTGTTTGGATGCTGCTAGCTTACTACTGGTATCGCAAAGTCGAGTTGGATGTGTATGTGTTGGCGGTAGGTGTTCTATCGATGGTTGCAGTCAGTAATATGGCATTGAGTCGACTGTTATTTGATGGTTTAGAGATTGATGGATTTGGCAGTTTGGTGCTGATCAGTCTTTCAGTGATTTCGGTGTCAGCAATGGGCGCTTATTGGTTAAAGCAAGTCGTTTCTGAGGCCCAATCATGACCGATCGTTACGAATCTGTGCTGTGGCAGCGTTTAGCCGGCGAAGGATTGGTTAAGGGTGAAGAGCCCGCTCTTCTTGAAGACAGTGCGCCGTGGTCTGTACGAACCATGTTAGGTATTGCTGGTTGGATTGGTGCTTTGTTTTTGCTGGCAGCGGTATTCAGCGGCTTTACGATTATACTGGACTCCTCGCTTGCAGCGGGTATTTTAGGTGCCATTGCTTGTATCATATCGGTCGTGATTTACCGATCCATTAAGGGCAACGATTTTATGGCGCAGTTTGGTTTTGCTGTGAGTCTAGCGGGTCAGAGTTTGCTGGCTTTTAGCTTTTTACAAGGCTTAGAACTGTTTGAAGGGGGAGAGGAATTTATTGGCCAAGTCAGGCTATTAGCCGCCATGCTAGTGGTCTTGCAAGCGCTACTGTTCCTGTTAATTCCTAACTTTCTGCATCGCATTTGGTCTGGCGTCATCGGTATTGCCGCTGCGACTTTTTTAATGATTCAGTTTGGCCTCTATCCCTTTACTGCATGCATTTTATTAGCTACAGCGGCCTATGTCTGGTTACAAGAATTTGCCTGGGCCAAATACAATAGCCTAGTTCAGGCCTTGGGCTACTCCTTAGTCTTTGTGTGCTTTGCTCATTTGGTAACGGATAATCACGTACTAGGTTTTAGTCAGTTTTGGCGAGAAACCTTTGGCGTGCAGCCTCTCGGCGGATCAACAGGGTTCATGGTCTCAGCAGCGCTGCTTGGTCTGGTGCTGCTTAGTGTGGTGTGGGTGTTGCTTAAGCGTTCCCAGCTTAGGTGGTCCAGTAGCAAAGGTTTATCGGCTTTATTACTCGCACTATTAATTGCAGTGATTGGCATTAGAACACCGGGTATCCCCATTGCATTGGTCTTTGTTTTGCTAGGCTACGCCCATGGTAATAAAGTACTCACTGGGATGGGGTTAATTACGCTATTAGTCTTTGTATCGCAGTTTTATTATCAGCTGAATCTCACGCTTTTATATAAATCGATTGTGCTTTTTGTCAGCGGCTTGGCGTTGCTAGCAGTTCGCCAATTAATGCACATTTGTTGGCCACGAACGGGGGCTGCTCATGCGTAAATTATGGGTTGTTCTGATTGGGATTATCATCCTTGGTTTGGTTAATTATTCGATTTACTCGCGTGAGCAGTTGGTGCATAACGGCCGATCAGTTTTTCTGGAGCTAGCCCCCGTTGATCCGCGATCATTAATGCAAGGGGATTACATGGCACTGCGCTTTGCTGTCACCGCAAAGGCGTATCGAGCATTGAACAAGTCTCAAGAAGCTGCGACAAGCCAGGCGAAGTCAAGTGATGGCTATATTGTGCTGGCACTGGATAAACAAGGGATTGGGCGCTTTAGTCGTATCGATGACTCAAGTGAGATTAAAGATAATGAAGTAAAAATGTTATACCGCAAACGTGGGCATAAAATGAAATTTGCGACCAATGCGTTTTTCTTTCAGGAAGGCAAAGCGAAACGTTATGAAGCGGCTAAATATGGCGAGTTTAAGGTGGCTGAGAATGGTGATTCGATATTGGTTGATATGTGGGATGAGGGGTTGGTGAAGATTGAACCTTGAGTTTGGAGCGCGTCAGCTTGGGTTAGTCA
The DNA here is from genome assembly GCA_049614505.1 of Leucothrix sp. Lineage (GTDB taxonomy): Bacteria > Pseudomonadota > Gammaproteobacteria > Thiotrichales > Thiotrichaceae > Leucothrix. The sequence goes on along the minus strand of JBMZDT010000198.1, from coordinate 987 downwards.
ATTCACTCACTCAGCCTGCGGCTGAAAGGATTCGTTGAATTGGCTAACCCAAACTGATGCTTAAAATTGGGCATTGGTTATATCGTTTAGTTTTTGGTTTAGGTGATTAAAGCTTTTGGTTGGTCAGGTTATCCTCTTGTACGGTGCCAGAGTTTTTCTAGGTTTTTAGTCATTTCGTTTGCTCGTTCTAGAGCGGATTCAAAGGTTGATGTTTTGAGGGTGCTGAACAGCGTTAAGTTGTGGATTCTGTTTGTGGGTATGGATAGGTAGCGGGATAGACAGGAGGCGTCGAACCATGGGTTGCCGATGGCGGCGTATTCCCAGTCTAGGATAGTTAGGTGGTTGGTATTGTTTTCAGTGCTGTGAGCTGAAATGACTAGATTGCCTCTGTGTAGATCGTGATGGACTGGGCGTGCTGGCAGCTTTGGGAGTGTGGTCAGGGTGTTTTTTATGGATTCCAGCCATTCAAGTGCTTGTTTGTCGTTTCTTTGCTTGGCAATGGGTAGGTAGGTGGTGTCAAAGAAGCTTTCATAATCTGTGATTAGGTTATCTGCTTGAATCTCGATGGCATGTAACTCATTCACTGCATTCAGTAATAAATCATGGTATTGAGTTGGTAGGCTTTGTGAGGTTGTGGTTTCTGTTTCAACTGCGCCTTCGTAGTAACGCATTAGGCACCAGCCTTGTTCGGGCTCATTGTGCAGTATTTGAGGTGCCCAAGTGTAAGGTTGTATCCAGTTTAAAATAGTGGCTTCTTGCTGCCTGTAGACGCCTGGGGTGTCTTTTGCTGGCGCGTTGATGCGTAAAACGACTTTGCAAGTAAGGTCTTGCGACTGTTCATGGTTTGCCGTTGAGACTGCTAACTCATTGCTTCTCCTCAAACGCCCCAGAAAAATAGCATTGCTACTACCTTTTGCAAGTGGCTCCCAGTCATAAGCCATGCGCAACACATCATCTTGCACAATCTTTTCAATCAGCGCTTGCCAT
>JBMZDT010000197.1:0-4809 GCA_049614505.1 Leucothrix sp. | reverse complement strand
TCTCAACGCCATAGCGGCGAGTTGCCGCGACTCTAACCTGCATGTAAGCATAAAACCCTGGCTCTATGCCCTGACCAACGTCATTTGATCCAATATACCCAGTGCGCATGCCTTGCGTGCTACTGATTGAGTGGATCAAGTCATAGGCTGGTGCAGATGAGATTGTGATTGGGTCATTGTTAACATAGGTATTAGCGGTTGATGTTGGGTCGCCATTAGCATCTACTGAGTAGACACGTTGTGTGCTGGTGTAAGTGGAACCATTCCAAGACTCGCCAGAGGGTTGCACTGGCACACCAAAAATTCTCGCCTGACCTTCTGTAAATGAACCAAGATTACAAGTCAGAGTCGTACTGCCATCAGCATTTTTTGTGATAGATGACGGTGGATTAGTACCTGCGCCAGCAGCAACAGTACAAGCAGCGGGCATTTCGATATTCAGAACAGCATTTGCAGAAGGAAATACCGTTTGCTCGATAACCACATCATTCAGGATAGGATCACCTGGTGGCGTGGATGGTGGACCACCACTTACTGAGATTGACCAAAGATGGGTAGCAATATCTTGCGTACGCACTACCCTATTATTGTCGCCACAGTCAGCCCCTTCTATTGATGTCGCAGTCGCTGACGGGCAGGGGAAATGGTTGCCTGAGAGATCAGTCTGAGCCAACCCAAAGGGTGCCGTACCATCTACCACCCCTTGCCCCAATGGGCCAAAAGTTATCGAAGGAGTTGCATGGGCATTTGCACAAACAAACAGCCCAATAACTATGATTGACAATAATTTAAAGATTATTTTTTTCACTTCCCAGCCTTTATCCATTGATGCCTTTTGATTGGTGTATTTTTTGATTGCGACGTACCCGTGGCAACATTTGGCTGAGGCTAAAGGATCAAACATTAATCAACAATGAATACCTCTATACTGTGACTCGTTAACCAATTACCAAGAACTCACGCTATTGACTCGCTCTCCCAGAATCTACAGACTCCATAGAAATACCAACACCACCTGAGCCAACGCAAATGAGCACCAAAAGCACACTGTCCCCTTTGATGATTCAAGGCTGCACCTCCGATGCGGGAAAATCCTACCTAGCCGCAGGCTTCTGCCGACTGTACGCTAACCGAGGCATCAGCGTAGCCCCCTTCAAAGCACAAAACATGAGTAATAATGCAGGCGTAACACCTGAAGGTGGTGAAATTGGTCGTGCCCAACTGCTACAAGCCCAAGCCGCCAGAATTGAACCCTCAGTCCATATGAATCCTGTGCTACTCAAGCCAGAAGCGGACTCTATGTCTCAGGTCATTCTGCTGGGTAAAGCGCAGCCACAGCTCAAAAAAATTCCTTGGCAAGCGCGCAAGACTTACCTTTGGCAAACCGTTAAAGACAGCCTACACTTCATGAAAAGTGAGTATGAACTACTCATTATAGAAGGCGCAGGAAGCCCAGCAGAGGTTAATCTACGCGCTGGCGATATTGTTAATATGAGTGTCGCGTTAGAAGCTGAAGCACAGGTGTTACTCGCATCAGACATTGACCGTGGTGGCGCATTCGCTCATCTCTTAGGCACTTGGCATTGTTTGGCAGCAGAGGAACAAGCACGCCTAGCGGGATTTTTATTAAATAAATTCCGTGGCGACTCCTCGCTGCTTGGCAACGCGATGGATTGGTTGGAAGACAAAACCAATGTCCCAACATTGGGCATTGTTCCGATGCTCAACCTTCCGTTGCCCACCGAAGACGCCTACTCTCAACAAACAGACATTCAACACAATAATAAACCTGAAATAGCCATCATTCGAACGCCTTATATGTCTAACTTCGATGAATTTGATGCACTACTCAACGAACCAGATGTACAAACCAACTTTGTGGACAGTATTGATCAGATCAATGATCCAGCCGCTATTATCATTCCTGGTTCAAAACACGTCAGCTATGATTTAGCGTTTTTAAAGCAACATGGGTTTGCCGCATTGCTACACAAACTCGCAACACAAGGCACACAAATTTTAGGCGTCTGTGGCGGCATGCAAATGTTAGGCACATCACTAGCTGACCCACACAAGCTAGAAGACGGCTATACCAGCAACGGCCTCAGCCTACTTGCCATCAATACAACGCTTGAAGCAGAAAAAACCACCCAACAAACTCAAGCAACGCTCGTTAGAAGCGGCGCACAAGTCACCGGCTATGAAATTCACCACGGAAAAACCCGTGCAGAAGACATCGCCAAACCTTATCTTCTCAACCAGCAGGGCAATGTGATTGGCTACGTGCAAGGTAATATCGCTGGCATGTATGCTCACGGTTTATTTGACAATGCTGTTTACCGACACGAATTCCTACAAAAACTGGGTGTTACTGCGCAATCAGGTGAATGGAATGAACAGGTTGATGCCGCACTAGACACCCTAGCCTTACACCTCGCATCCAACTGCGACCTCAATAAAATAGACAGGGCAATCGGGTTAGTGACTTAAAACAGAGGAATTTTCTATAAAGTCCTTCATGCGCAAATAAAGTATTTAAGTCGTGCAGGGCTTAGCACATAATACCCCATTTTATTTACGGCATATCCAAGTAAGCCATCAATGACTTTAGGATTCAGGCACATGAAGCACCTCCCTATTTTTGTCACTATTCGTAATAAACCCTGCGTGGTCATTGGTGGCGGGCCCGTTGCGTCTCGTAAAGTCTCTAGCCTCTTAGAGTCTGGCGCAGAGATTACAGTCATATCACCGGTCATCAGTGAAGAGATACAGGCACAAGTTGCCCTAGGAAAACTGCAATACCATGCGCGTGAATTCATCGACACCGACCTGACAGGGGCTTATCTAGTATTTGCCGCAACCGATAACCGGGACATCAATCGCCACATTGGCGATTTAGCGCAGGCCAACCATCAATTGGTTAACATTGCGGATGACCCTGATCATTGTAATTTTGTACTGCCCTCGGTACTTGATCGTTCACCTGTTGTTATTGCTGTTTCAACGGGGGGCGCATCACCAGTATTAGCCCGCCAGCTGCGCATGCAGCTCGAAGCGATGATTCCATCAGCCTGCGGCAGGCTGGCAGGCATTACCGAAGAATACCGCAAAAAAGTTAAACGCTTTTTTCCAAAACAAAAGCAGCGTAAACAGTTCTGGGAAAATGCCTTAAAAGGCCCTGTGTCAGAATTAGTTTATGCAGGTCAAGAGGCTACCGCCAGACAGCACCTAGATGACATGTTAGCGCAAGGCTTGGAAAATAGCCCTATCGGTGAAGTCTACTTAGTTGGCGCTGGCCCCGGTGACCCTGACTTATTAACGTTCAAGGCCGTTCGACTAATGCAGCAAGCAGATGTGATGGTGTATGACCGTTTAGTGTCACAACCCATTTTGGATATGGCCAACCCTGAAGCCGAGCGCTTATACGTTGGTAAACAAAAAGATGACCATGCCGTTCCGCAACATCGCATTAACGACTTACTGGTTGAGAAAGCTAAACAAGGTCAGCGTGTTTTGCGTTTAAAGGGCGGTGATCCGTTTATTTTTGGACGCGGTGGCGAAGAGATTGAAACACTGACCGAACACGGCGTGCCGTTTCAGGTGGTGCCTGCGGTGACCGCTGCATCTGGCTGCGCCTCCTACTCAGGCATCCCGCTAACGCATCGTGATTACGCACAGTCCGTCACGTTCGCAACGGGCCATTTAAAAGACGGTACGATTAATCTCAACTGGCAGCAGCTGACACAAACCAACCACACCCTAGTGTTTTATATGGGGCTCAGCGGTATTTCCGAGATCAGCAAGCAATTACAAGCACATGGCATGTCACCAGATATGCCAGCAGCGCTCATTGAAAAAGGCACAACACGTAATCAACGGGTGCATATCGCGACCTTAGCAACGCTACCTGAAAAAGTAATCGAAAGTGGCGTATCTGCACCCACATTGACCATTATTGGCGAGGTGGTTAAGCTGCATGATAAGCTACATTGGTACCAACCTGAACGCCACGTCAAAGAGACTGATTTCAGTCGGCACAATACTTAAGGTCTGCCCTATGCAAGAAACGAAAATTTCTATTCAACAGGCATTTAGCAACGATATTTCCCAAGCACTCGCTACCGACAGCAGTTGTTCTGAATCTGAGCCATTTGCTTTACAAACGTTAGATGACAGTATGGAGCCTGAATTTGCCACAGGCTGCATTATCATTATTGATCCAACGGGGCTAGCTAAAGATAGCGCCTATGTGTTTGCTAAAGATAATGCTAATGAATACATTTTTAGGCAGCTGCGTATCATTGATCAGCGCTATTACCTTGCCCCGCTAAATACACTTTATGAATCCATTGAAATTGCTGGGATCGCACAGATTGAGGGCGTCATTACACAGCGTGCAGGCAAGCGGCGCAGTTATCATAAAAACTATAATTAGGCTGAACCCAAACTGAGTAAGCCTTCTCAGTTCAAGTAACATGATGGCTAAGCGGCGCCAAAATATAGCCCCTCTTAAAAGCCGATTTCAGTGCACTTTGTGCCCGGCGCAGTATCGTTTTAACACTTCCTAACGGTCGACCCGTATGGGCTGCGATTTCTGTGTGCGACATCCCGCGATAAAACGCTAATGTCACCATTTGCCGCTCCACCGCATTGAGTACCACCAATAATTCTTTTAGCTTTTCATGCTTCTCTGCCCACACCGTCGCCATCATTGGACCAGAGGACTCATCATCAGCCACTTCATAGTCATCCACAATAGGGCATTGATTTTTAGTCGCTGACTTTTCTCGCCTTAGCGAATCAATAGCA
>JBMZDT010000196.1:0-4865 GCA_049614505.1 Leucothrix sp. | reverse complement strand
ATTAATACACTCTTGAATAATTTCATCACCATTGCCCCCATGTGCTGAATTTGGGGGCATTATCGCAGTAGATTGATTTTAAAGCGAATATATGTCGCCAAGTGGTTCACGCATTATCTTGCGTTTCTTTTTGCCATCGCCGCTTTACGCTGTTGAATACGCTTTCGATGCAGTTGCCTGGCCAGTGCACGGCGCTCTAACAGGCGCTGACGCTTTATCCGTTCTTGGTGTAAATGCTGCTGCATTGCACGTTTCTTCGCTCGCACCAACTGCAGTTTTTGCTGTTGGATCAATGCTTGTTTACGCTGCTGAATCAAACGGTACTTTGCTAACTGTTTTTGCCTAGCTAGGTGATTCAGTGCAGGCTTTTTGACAATGGGTCGTCGGGGCTTTTGTTGCGGAGGAGTTGGTTCATCCCAAAGCGCAGAATATGCCTCTCTGGATATCTTCATTTTGGTCTGTTTAGCAACAGGCTGTGGTTGTGACACAACCCTTTGTGGTGCCTCCACAAAAGGCGCAGCGGCGGTAGGTCGCGCAGGTTGTGCTGGAGCGGCAACAGGCTCAGGTGGAATAAAAGCAGGCTTACTCATCACCAAGGGCTGATTGGGCTTATCCAAAGTTTCAACAGGCTTTGCCGTTGCCGCACTGGCCATCCACCCTTGTTTTTGTTTTTGTATTAACTTAAACCGACCTGCAATAAAATCGATCAATGCCTTATTACTGCGCGTGTAAATATGTGCACTGCACGAAGGCGCATTACGCATTTTAGTGACGCTTTGCTTCAGCTTATTTGCCATTGCCTGACAACTAACGCGACACTTCGCATACTCTTTCAAGAGTGCTTGAGCCTGCATCACTTCAGTTGTTAAGGCGTTTGTCCCTGTCCAAAGACAGCTTGCCTGCGCTTGATTAACGATTGAAAAAATAAATACAAACAGAAAGATAGAACGTTTCATATTATTGCTCCCCACAGCAAAACCCTAATTTAAGTAGTATTCGAGTGGGAACAGATAGATCGCATTGCCAATGCTCTAAGTCATTGCCCTAACAGGCAATGCGTATTGAAGTATATTTTAAGCCATTCCCCTACGAATGGGCTGCTAACTCACCAGTATAGCCGCTGTTTGAATCACAACAGTGTCCAAACAGTCATTAGGTACAGTGAGTTAGGCCACTGCGAACAGTACAACAAACTCACCACTAAAACCCTTAATATGACATGAAACTTTTGTCATTAAATACACAATAAATGAGTGGCTATTTTACTGAGTACGAGTAAACAAATTTAATCAAGAGAGACCCGCGTTGCACGGCTTGTTAGTATGGCATTGGGTGCATTTGGTTAATCTCATCCATCGCAGTGACTACTTCATTAGGCAACACCATATCTTGCGCCCCCAGTGCTGTCTCCAGCTGTGCCAAAGTTGTCGAGCCAAAAATTACTGAGCCCATGAACGGACGCTGCATCGCCCAAGCCAATGCCATCTGTGCTGGATCTAAACTGTGTGCCTGTGCCAAAGCTAAATAAGCATCAACCGCTGGCCACACCCTATCTGTCGCCCTACCGTGCATAGAACTATCAATCGCACCACGACTGCCCACAGGGATTGCACCATTTTGGTATTTCCCTGTGATCAATCCGCAGGCAAGGGGTGAAAATGCTAGCAAGCCAATATCCTCATTAACACACAGCTCGCCTAAATCTGTATCGAACAGTCGACACAGCGGTGAATATTCATTTTGGATAGAAACAGGCTTTGTTTTACCAGCGCTGTGACTAATCCACTTTGCCATACCCCATGCTGATTCATTCGATAAACCCCAGTGGCGAATTTTGCCTGCCTGAGCAAGTTTATCTAAATGATTGGCCACTGCTGCGAAGTGCTCATCCGTCTCTTCAACGCTATGCTTGGGCGCTCGATAGGCCCAGTTTTGGCGAAAATGGTAAGAACCTCGATTGGGCCAATGTAACTGATAAAGATCAATATACTCTGTATTCAAGCGCCTTAAAGAACCCTCAAGTGCCTGATCAATAGTGTCTGGCGTAATAGCGCTGCCGTTACGAATAAAATCCAAACCATTGCCAACAATTTTAGTAGCGATGAGCAATCGATCGCGCTGACCATGTTCTTTTATCCAGCTGCCAATTGTCAGCTCACTATCGCCTACTGTCTCAGCAGCAACAGGGTTCACTGGGTACATTTCAGCGGTATCAATAAAGTTAAGGCCATTGGCCAGCGCCATGCTAATCTGTTCACGGCCTTGTGCTGCAGTATTTTGTGATGAACCCCAAGTCATTGAGCCCAAACACAGAAGCGGCACTGTCAGTGCATTACCAGAAGCATCATTACCCAGCTGCTTATATTGCATATGTTATGTTCCTTAAAAAATCAGCCACATCATTGTCATAGACACAACAAGAAACAGAATCGTCATCACACTACCCGCTTTAATAAAGTCAGCGACCCGATAACCTGCTGGCCCCATGATTAAAGCATTCACCTGATGTGTCGGAATCAAAAACGAATTTGATGTTGCAATAGCCACCGTCAGCGCATAAATCGCAGGGTCTGCGCCCACGCCGATCGCAATGTTAACCGCTAATGGCACTAACAAGACTGTGGCCCCTACATTGGACATGACCAACGTAAAAAATGTCGCCAGGCAAGCAATAGACGCTTGAATAACAATAGGCGGCATATCACCCACAACATTCAGCGTCAGCTTAGCAATCCAAGCAGCAGTTCCTGAGCTTTCCACAGCCATCCCCAACGGTATTAAACTGGCTAACAGAAACACAGTCTTCCAAGAGACTGCTTGGTAAGCCTCGTCCATCCGCAATACACCGCTCAAAATCATCCCCAATGCACCTGTTAACAATGCAATGGACAGACGAATATCACTGAATAGTACTAGGCCAAGGGCAATCGCAAAGAAAATACCAGCCCATACGACTTTTTGCGGCCTTAAATCTTCATGCGGAAACTTTGTTGAGACGACGACAAAATTAGGATCTTTTTCCAATCGTGCAAGCGTTGGCCAAGTCGAGTGAACGACCATCGTGTCGCCTGACTGCAATGGCATGCTGCGAATATCTTCACCTTCGTGCATGGTTGCACCTGCACGGTGCAGCCCCACCATTGCGATACCATAGATTTTACGCATCCAGACATCACGGGCACTTTTGCCCACCAACGTAGAACTGGGTGGGATAACAACTTCCGCCATGCCTGATTTTTCAGAAGAAAGCTCATCAGCAAACACTTTGATTTCTTTATGCTTCCAGAGGTGATATTTCTCAACAAACGCATCAAGATCATCAGGTGATGCGACCACACCAAGCACCATATTTGGCTCAAAATCTGTATCTCGATCTAAAGCTCCAGGACCTAGCTTGACGCGATTGCCTATCTTAGAAGCTACAATACGCACCCGATAGTCTGTTTCTACATCATCAAGGTGCTTATCAATCAGCTCACAGTTAGGCGGAATAACCACTTCAAACACATCATAGTTAATCCCATAGACATCCTGAAAATATTGCTGCGTGCCATTACTCTCATCATCATCTTCAGATTTAGACACGGGGAGTACATACCGCCCAGCCAGTACAAAATACAAAATACCAGTGAGTACTAGTGCCAAACCAATAGGCGTAACATCGAATAATCCGAAGGACTTCATTTTCTCTGCTTCGCCTAAGGTCTTATTAGACGTCTCAATAAGATCGTTGAGCAAAATCAGTGGTGAAGAACCAACCATTGTCACAGTGCCTCCTAAGATGGCACAAAACCCCATTGGCATCAGTAGGCGCGACATTGGCAGGCCTGAGCGTGATGAAATCCGTGATACAACAGGCAAAAACAGCGCAGCGGCTCCCACATTTTGCATAAATGAGGAAATGATCCCAACAGTGCTAGAAATGATAGGGATAATGCGCGTTTCACTGACGCCACCTACCCGTAAAATAAAACTGGCAACCTTACTCATAACACCGGTTTTATCCAATCCAGCGCCAATGATCATCACTGCAATAATCGACATCACCGCATTACTAGAAAAACCGTTGAACAGCTGGCTAGTATCAACCAATCCTTCCTCAAGCCCCATCACTGGAGCTAACAATGAAGTCAAGCCAAGCAGTACCATAATCGACACCGCAGCGACGTCCACATCGACAATTTCAAAGACAAATAAATAGATTGTAAACAGCAAAATGATCACAACCCAGCTGACTGCAACGCTGGGAGTCTGGGTAATGATATAAGCACCAGCCAGGATGAATAATATTCCTGCAATAATAGTTTTAGGTGAAATTTTGCCAGCAATTTGCTGCCATAGTCCTGCCATGAGAAGCCCCAATTAAATCGTTGTCGCTAAGCGACTATCTTGTTCTTAAAGTATTGTTTTTGCGGGTACGAAGGCTTCATACGGGCAGACAATGAATAGACAATTTGCAGCCAGATTCATTTTAGAAGGTGTCGTGCAATATCTAGGGGCGAGGGTAACAGTTATTCGCCACTATTTGAATATGCAGATCTAGGTAGGTTGTAAGAAAAGCGTTAAAAATTGGAAATTAATACCGTCAGTGATCAATCCTGACGATATTAATTAGTAAAACATCTAACTGTGGTTAGCATTTGCTTCGAGCTCAATACTAACGACTGATTCTTCATCCCTGATCCTGTCGTAAATCTCTTCACGGTGTACTGCAACGTCTTTGGGTGCATCGATACCAATTCGTACCTGATTACCTTTAACACCCAATACGGTGACGCTTACATCGTCCCCAATCATGAGCGTTTCTCCCACTCTCCGCGTTAGAATCAACATCCCTAATTCTCCATTAATAATTGTTATACTAC
>JBMZDT010000195.1:0-4878 GCA_049614505.1 Leucothrix sp. | reverse complement strand
CTAAAAGCCAAAAAAACCTTACTTCATAACAAAATAATAAGAAACTATCCCTTACTTTGTGTTAAAAATAGAATAAATTATCACTTACTTTTAAACAAATCATGTTTACACGTAAAGCGCTAACTCAGCTAGAACAGTGGCATAACAACCCCAGACGCAAACCAATCATCTTGCGCGGCGCAAGGCAGGTTGGCAAAACCACGCTCGTTTCCTTATTCGCTGAGCGCTTTGCACAAACCATTTCACTCAACCTTGAGCGCTCGGAAGATAGGGAGCTATTCGAGAAAGACTATGACATTCATGAGTTAATTGAAGCGCTGTTCTTTTTGAAGGGTAAAGATCGTCAACAAACTGACACGCTTATCTTTATCGACGAGATTCAAAACTCACCTCAAGCCGTGGCCATGTTGAGGTATTTCTACGAAGACTACCCAGAGCTTCCTGTGATTGCGGCGGGCTCACTGCTTGAAACCATGCTAGATCGGCACATCAGCTTTCCGGTTGGACGAGTCGAATATTTACGAATGCACCCGCTGACGTTTGAAGAGTTTTTAGGGGCTATTGGTGAAACTCAAGCGGTGGAGATGTTAAACCGTGTGCCGCTGCCAGAGTTTGCTCACGACAAGCTGCTTAAACTCTTTCACCGTTACGCGCTGATCGGCGGAATGCCTGAGATTGTACAGGTCTACGCCGAGACTAAAGATATCTCCCAACTTGGGCCGATTTACGACAGCCTGATCACCGCTTATTTAGATGATATTGAAAAATACTCACCGCGAAGCCAACAAACACCGATTTTACGGCATGTCATACAGCATGCCTTTAGTGAGGCGGGAAACCGTGTCAAACTCGCGGGTTTTGGCCGCTCAAACTATGGCTCGCGTGAAATTGGTGAGGCATTACAAATCCTTGAAAAGGCGCTGTTACTGCAACGCTACTACCCTGTAACCGACACGAGATTGCCTTTACAACCCAACTTAAAGAAAGCAGCCAAACTTCAGCTGTTGGACACGGGACTTGTCAATTATTTTGCAGGTTTACAAGCCGAAATCTTTGGCTCTAAGGATTTGAATGCCCTGTACGGTGGGCGGGTAATAGAGCATTTAGTTGGGCAAGAAATTTATGCCAGCCAAACGTCGATGTTATTTAACCTTAACTTTTGGGTACGCGAAAAAAAGCAGTCAAACGCTGAGGTAGATTTTGTGCTAGCGCACAATGGGAAAGTAATTCCTATCGAGGTAAAATCAGGCGCAACTGGGAGGTTGCGCTCGTTGCATCAATACATGGATCAGGCTGAGCACTCCGTTGCCATTAGGCTGTATGCAGGCAAACTGCAAATTGAGGAAACTGCAACATTAAATGGCAAAGCATACACACTGATTAATTTGCCGTATTATTTAGGTAGTCAATTAACGCAGTATCTAAACTTTACCCTCAAACCACAAACGTAAACTCTGCCTTCAACAGACCATTAGGTTGCGCTTTAGGACTAATCTGTAAACGCTCACGTTGCGCGCTAAACCAGCTACCACCGGTATTCCCAGCGAGATATAGCTGCGTTGTTAACAACGGCGCATTGTCTTTCCAAAGTTTGATATGAATATGCGGTGGACGACCGGTATACGGAACAGGGGACAGCGTCGTAAATTGATAATAACCCTGTTCATTGGCTATCTGCGCGCCAAAGCCGTCAAAGTTTGCATCAAAGCTTTCATGATTATCTTGCAAAGGGTGTTGATAAACTCCACGCCCATCGCACTGCCAAATTTCAATTTTTGTCCCCACTAGCGGCTTACCTTGGCGGTCAAGCACTCGACCTGATAATTCGATCGCTTGGCCTGCAAGTTTGTCATTTACCCGTACCAGATTGCTTCTTTCAGGAATAGGCACCACCGGGTAAAACGGCCCTTCAACATCTTCTGGCGTCGGTTTACGGTTTGCAGCCAACAGTTCAAATGGCGCTGCAAAAAGACTGATCAGTCCCAAAAATTGTCGTCGCTGCATAACATCACCCTCATTCAAAATCTTCAAACAGAGGTCATAATCGCCTCTGTCGACTGAATGCAGCATTATCCCGATGGCGTTTGATAAAACATAATTACCTTTTTGCAACACTGCACGTTCGTTTTTATTACTACGAATTATCGAAACTAATTGGATCAGGCTTGCAAAAAGTTAATACACCTCGCCTACTGTAACGTTTGTTTAATCTGTTCTAATAGGCGGCTGACTAGGTGGCTTTTAGAACAGTCTGCCTGCATTAATACCCCCAATACCCGAGGGATCGTCGTTGGCCCAAGCGATAGCTTTCTTAATTGGGCAAAGGTTGGGTCTGGCATGCAGAGATTGGGCACAATGGATATGCCTAGGTTGTGTGCAACCATGCTCGATAAAGTCTCAGTGGACTCCATCACCATAACCTCACGCACACTCACATTGTTTTGCTGGAGCCACTGCTCAACGACCATCCCCATGGCTGCACGTTTAGTATGCCGAATGTACGGCATCTCACTTAATAACTGCATGGGGTCGTCGCCATCGACCTCGGGCGACGTAAGCAACACCAGTTCCTCCTCAGCAAATGGGAACCAGCTGAGGCTACGATCTATACTAGACGGCTGGCTCACTACCGCTGCGTCTAGTGCCCCACGCATAACCTGATCATACAGCTCACCAGAAAGACCTGGCACCACCCGGATACGCAGGTCAGGGTAGTTATTAACCAAGCGTTTAATAGATTTAGGAATCAGCTCTCTAATCGTAGACGGCACGGCGCCTAGGCTAAGCTCGCCAATAAACTGCGCATCTCCCGTTAAATCATCCAAAATAGTATCGTAAGCCTGCACAACGAGTCGGGCTTTTGGCACTAACGCTTTGCCTAGTTGATTGAGCCGAGGAACGCGTTTTGAGCGATCAAATAACGAGACATGCAGCGTTTCCTCCAAGCGCTTCATTTGCTGCCCGACTGCCGCATGTGACACGCAAATGCGATCGGCAGCAGCGCTAAAGCTCCCCTCCTCTGCGATAGCGATGAGTGTTTTTAAAAGTAAGACCGACATGCTAAAAACCTGAAATTGACTGGTGAATTGCTCTGTGAAAATTAGCCAATCAATAGCCCTAAGCATTGCCAAACAGGGTAAAAATCAACCTTATAAATAAAGTGTTTATTCAAATAAAGTTTTCATTGATCACATTTATATAAAGCAATGCTTTAGTTTACCTAAAATACTTTTAGTTTGCACTAGGCATAGTTTTACTTAATTCTAGCCACCTATTTAGTCATATGTTGGGAGTAATAATGTCGGTAGACGATAAAATTGTTCAAGACTTTGTGAATAACAAAGTGGAACTTGTAACAACCGTACCTTGCAAACAGTTGGCAGGTGTCATAGAAAAAATAGACGCCAGTGATGACATCTACCACATTCCTTCCAATAAAGAAGACGAGGGCATGGGGATCTGTGCAGGTGCTTTCATGGGCGGCAAGCGCTCCGCCATCATTATGCAGAACACGGCCATTGGTGTCACCGTGAACACATTAGCCACTTTGACACAGTATTACCGCATGCCGCTGCCCATGCTGATTAGCTACCGCGGTGAACTAGGCGAGCCCGTTGCTTGCCAAGTAGAAATGGCCGTTCACACAAAAGCCATTCTGGCACAGCTGAATATCCCGACGTATCACTTTCACGATGAGGCGGATGTTGAGGAGCTGGATAAAATTTTGCAGTACACGTTTATGTGCAACAAGCCGGTGGCTATCTTAACTGACGCTAGCTTTTGGAAGGGGTATTAATATGATTCGTTCAGAGGTGTTGAAAAACCTGATCCCGGTTATCTCAGATCATTTTACAGTGTGCAATATTGGCTTACCAAGTCAAGAAATGCACATGATGGATGATCAGCCAACCAACTTCTACATGTTAGGTACGATGGGACTGTCTTCATCGATTGGCCTTGGTTTAGCATTGGCACAAAAGCAAAAAGTCATCTCTATTGATGGCGATGGCTCGGTGCTGACTAACTTTGGCACCCTACCTACCATTGCGAACAATGTAGCGGATAATTTCATTCTGCTGATTATTGATAATGGCAGCTATGGTTCAACGGGTGACCAGCCAACGTATGCCGGACAAAAAACATCACTCGCCGCAGTCGCTACAGCCTGTGGTTGTGAGAATGTGGTGGAGTGTCAGGCTGAAGAGGCGGTGGAAACCATGCAGGCAGCATTGGCTAGCGACAAGATGACGATCATTGTGTGTAAGTGTGAATCAGGGAATATTCCTGTGCCAGTGATTACGAAAGACCCTGTAGTGATTAGAGATCGGTTTATGACGGAAATGGCACGGCGGAATTCACTGTAGTTGTAGTTATTTAAGACCAGTTTATGGCACTATGCTTGCGGTCTTAAAAAATACAGAGGGAATTCATGGCGGAGTACTCAGTTTACTTATTAGCCACCTTAGCGGCCTGCCTTGTTGTCACCGGTGCGATTGCAGGTGTGCTAGCCGGGTTGTTGGGTGTCGGTGGCGGTATTGTTATCGTACCCGTGTTATTTATTGTCTTTGATATTTTGAATATCCCTGACGTGGTAGCGATGCACATCGCCGTTGCCACGTCATTAGCCACTATTATCCCAACCTCAATCTCTTCGGCGCGTGCGCATCACAAACGTGGCTCAATTGACTTAGCGCTGCTGAAGAGTTGGGCACCGCTGATTTTTGTTGGGGCCCTAGTGGGTGGCATCTTGTCTAAGTATTTAGCCTCGTCCAGCCTGACGCTCATTTTTGGTTTTATTGCCCTACTAGTCGCTGTGAATATGGCATTACCCAAAGCGATTGTTTTAGCGCCAAGTTTACCCAAAGGTTGGCTGTCGCG
>JBMZDT010000194.1:0-4886 GCA_049614505.1 Leucothrix sp. | reverse complement strand
TGATTTATATACTTCGATTGGCCTTGGCAAGCAGGGAAAAACCGAATTTTATCGAGACTTTTTAGATCATCTAAAACACTCCAGCGATCAGTTGGTTGTGACTAAGGGGACATTGGGCATGGTGATGACGGTATTTACCTTGCCATCCTACCCTTTCGTTTTCAAAGTGATCAATGACAAGTTTGCACCTCCAAAAACCGTCACTCACCGTATTGTGAAAGAGAAATATCAACTGGTAAAGATGCATGATCGAGTTGGGAGGCTGGCCGACACCTTAGAGTTTTCACATGTAGCTTTGCCGTTGGAACGGTTTTCAAAGGAATTGCTAGCGAATATTAAAGAACGTATTCCCTCTAGCATCAAAATAGAGGGGGAAAGCCTTGTAATTCGTCATCTTTATATTGAACGGCGTTTGGAACCGTTAAACTTATACGTTGATGAGGCAAGTGATGATCAGTTAGAGGATGCCATTATCGAATATGGTAAGGCAGTAAAAGAATTAGCAGTTGCGAATATATTTCCAGGTGATTTGTTATTAAAGAATTTTGGTGTGACCAATCATTGCCGGGTTATTTTTTATGATTATGATGAAATCGAATTAATGGAAGACTGTAATTTCCGCAAGATTCCAAAGCCACAGAACATACAGCAGATTATGGCGTCTGAGCCTTGGTACTCCATTGATGAAAAAGATGTATTCCCAGAGGAATTTTTAACCTTCGTCTCGTCAAGGCCCGATCGACGAGCATTATTCAAACAGCACCACAGTGAATTACTGGAGGTTGATTACTGGAAAACCACACAAGAAAGGATTCGACAGGGTAAATACGCTGACGTATTTCCCTATGCACAAGCCGTCCGCTTTAAAAATATTTATGGTGATGTTTAAAAAAGGGATAGGTCTGCTAAGGGCGAACACGGTGTTTAATCCCTTTGAAGGTGCTATCATTTACCACTAAAATACCAATTAGAAAGTATTACTATCATGGCAACCACACAGCAAAGTTTATTTGAAAAGATGCAGCAAGATTCACTATTGGATGGCAACAGTGCTATTTATCTTGAATCGATGTATGAGTCCTACCTTGAAGACCCCGAATCAGTTGCTGTGAGTTGGCGGCACTATTTTGATGATTTGCCTGAACAACCCAACTTAAACGGTGGCGGTGAACCTAGTCATTCAAAAGTGCGGGATCAGTTCCGAAACCTTGGACTTAGGACAACCGCAGCCGCTCCACAAAGTGAAGACGCTGAGCATCGAGAAAAACAAGTAAAAGTCCTGCAGCTGATCAACGCTTACCGCTTTAATGGTCATGTTAAAGCCAGTACCAATCCGCTATTACCCGGCGTCAAAAAAGAAGTCCCTGAATTAACCCTCGCTTTTCATTCCCTAAGCACTGCCGACCTTGATACCGTTTTTAACAGCGGTTCTATGGCTGAGATGGGCGATTCGACCTTACGTGAGATGCTTGTGCAGCTTGAAGCCGTTTATTGTGACACAACGGGTGCTCAGTACATGTATATATCGAGTACTGAAGAAAAGCGCTGGATACAACAGCGGTTGACTCATTATTATCGCCACCCCCCATTTGATACTGAACGCCGTAAATATTTACTTAAGCAACTTATCGCCGCAGATACCCTAGAGCGCTATTTGCATTCAAAGTATGTAGGCCAAAAACGCTTCTCACTTGAAGGGGGGGATAGCCTAATTCCACTGCTGGATGAACTGATTCAGCACACAGGGGAGCTTGGCACGCGCGAAATTGTCATTGGTATGGCACACCGCGGACGACTCAATGTATTGATTAATATTATGGGTAAGTCGCCTGCCATGCTGTTTAATGAGTTTGCAGGCAGTGTTGACAATGGCGGTCGCTCTGGTGATGTGAAGTACCACATGGGCTACTCATCTGACATGCAAACGCCCGGTGGTCCTGTGCATTTGGCGATGGCCTTTAACCCATCGCACCTAGAGATTGTTGGCCCGGTTGTGGTTGGAGCATCGCGTGCACGTCAAGATCGCCGCGAAGAAACACAGGCTAGGCGCGCGGTATTACCCATTGTTATTCATGGTGATGCGGCACTGGCAGGCCAAGGTGTCAATATGGAAATGCTGAATATGTCAGCAACTCGCGGTTATAAAACCTCCGGGACGATTCATATTGTTATCAACAACCAAATTGGTTTTACAACCAGCGCTATTAGTGACGCACGTTCCACTGAGTATTGTACTGATCTGGCCAAAATGGTGAATTCACCGGTCTTTCATGTGAATGCGGATGATCCTGAAGCGGTGGTTAACGTCACACGTTTAGCGGTCGATTACCGTTTAAAATTCCAAAAAGACGTGTTCATTGACTTAGTTTGTTACCGACGTCATGGGCACAATGAAGCGGATGAACCATCAGCGACTCAGCCGATGATGTACCGCAAGATTAAAAACCTATCTCGCCCACAAGAACTCTATGCTAGTCAACTCATTGAAAAAGGCGTTGTGACTCGGGCCGATGTCGATCGCTATATCGCTGAATACCGACAGGCATTGGAAGAGGGGCGTGAAACCGTTCCTTATTTGATTCCTCCAGGACAGCACCAACAAGATTTCCCTATTAACTGGGAACGGTTTAAGCACACCCAATGGGATGATGCAGTCGATACTCGAATTTCTGAAGAACAGTTTAAAACACTGGGTCTTAAGATTACTGAAACGCCAGAAGGCTTTGGGCTTAATGCTCGAGTAAAATCGATCAATAACAAACGCATCCAAATGGCGAATCAAGCGCTTGCAACGGATTGGGGCTTTGGTGAAAACCTAGCGTATGCGTCAATCTTGCAAGAAGGTAATCCAATTCGTATTTCTGGTGAAGATTGCGGCCGTGGTACTTTCTTCCATCGACATGCCGTTTTCCATGACCAAAACGATGGCTCACTACACATTCCACTGAAACATATAACGCCCAACCCAAAATCGTTTGCAATTATTGATTCTTTGTTGTCTGAAGAAGCGGTATTGGCGTTTGAATACGGCTACGCGACTACCGAAGCAGACAAGCTTGTCATTTGGGAGGCGCAGTTTGGTGATTTTGCCAATGGCGCGCAAATGGTAATCGATCAGTTTATTAGCTCTGCACACCAAAAATGGGCATTGCACTGTGGGCTGGTAATGTTGCTACCGCACGGTTATGAAGGAATGGGGCCGGAGCATTCCTCTGCACGCCTTGAGCGCTTTATGCAGCTCTGCGCGCAGGAAAATATGCAGGTATGCGTACCTAGTACGCCTGCGCAAATCTTCCACATGTTGCGTCGTCAGATTAAACGTGAAGTTCGTATTCCTCTGATTGTTATGACGCCAAAAAGCCTGTTAAGGCATCCCCAGGCTGTCAACGAAATGGCTGATTACACCGAGCGTGGCTTCCAAAATGTCATTGATGAAATCGACGAAATCGATACATCAGCCGTCACAGAACTGGTGTTATGCAGCGGCAAGGTTTATTACGAGCTGCTGGATGCACGTCGCAAGAATGATATTCAGCACATTGCAATTATCCGTGTTGAACAGCTATATCCATTCCCAATGGTTGATTTACAGGCGGTACTTGCTAAATACCCCAATGTTGAATGTTATAAATGGTGTCAGGAAGAGCCGTTTAACCAAGGGGCATGGCTTAGTATTCAGCCTAATATTCGCGAAGCATTAGGTGAGGCAGCTAAACTAAAACCATTCACACGCGCCTCCATGGCGGCACCTGCTGAAGGGAGTACAAAGGCTCATAAGATCGCACAAGAGAAAATAATAGCGACCACGTTAGGGCTGATTTGATTATTCAAACTGAATTTTTAAACGAGTAACAATTGAAAAAATGATTGATAAACACGTAGATGTTTTACTAGTGGGTGCTGGCGCAATGAGCAGCACCCTTGGGGCTTTGTTAAACGAACTTGATCCAAACCTCAGCATGCTGATGGTTGAGCGTTTGAGCAAAGGGGCTCAGGAAAGTACCAGCGGTTGGAATAATGCAGGGACTGGGCATGCCGCTTATTGCGAGCTAAATTATACCTCAGTTAATGCCGATGGCAGTATGGATACGGGTAAGCCTGAGTTTATCAACCCTGCGTTTGAAAGGAG
This sequence comes from Leucothrix sp., assembly GCA_049614505.1. Taxonomy (GTDB): domain Bacteria; phylum Pseudomonadota; class Gammaproteobacteria; order Thiotrichales; family Thiotrichaceae; genus Leucothrix. The sequence continues at coordinate 757 of JBMZDT010000194.1, read as the reverse complement.
CTTGCAGTTCTGGTCATACTTGGTGAATCAGAACATCCTTCCTGAGCCTACCCAGTTTATCAATGCGACCCCGCACATGAGTTTTGTTTGGGGTGAAGGCAATGTTGACTTTTTGCGACGTCGCTACCAAGCAATGAGCGCGCATCATCTGTTTAAAGATATGGAGTTTTCAGATGATCCTGAGGTGCTGCGCGAGTGGTTCCCGCTCATCATGCAGGGAAGAGATCCCAAGCAACAAGTCGCAGCAACCCGTGTACGTTACGGTAGCGATGTTGACTTTGGGGTGATTTCCCGAAGTATCGTAAGAAACCTACGCACAAAAGAGAACTTTAATCTCTGGCTCAGCCAGAATGTGGAAGACCTACACCAGCATGAAGACGGTACGTGGCAGGTGCACATTCGTCACAGCGATACGGGCATGTTGAAAATAGTGCGCGCTAAGTTTGTCTTCCTCGGTGCGGGCGGTGGTGCGTTACCATTATTACAAAAATCTGGAATCCCTGAGGGAAAAGGTTACGGCGGGTTTCCGGTAAGCGGTCAATGGCTAGTTTGCCATAAGCCTGAGATTGTGAACCAGCATCAGGCAAAGGTGTACGGTAAAGCCCCCATTGGTGCGCCACCGATGTCCGTTCCCCATTTAGATACGCGGGTTATTGGAGGTAAAAAAGCGCTTCTATTTGGCCCGTTTGCGGGTGCTACAACAAAGTTTCTGAAACACGGATCTATATTTGATTTGATCAAATCAGTGCGCTTAGAC
>JBMZDT010000193.1:0-4887 GCA_049614505.1 Leucothrix sp. | reverse complement strand
TGCCATTGATCTCTTTACCAATAATAAGCACGGTAATCAGCAAAATAAGTATGGGGATGAGCAGTCCAGGGCCCATACTGTGCCAGACAGACAGGCGGAATTGATAGGTGACATAGGCGGCAAAACCACCAATCACTAAGAAGATAAGCTGCCGATGCAAATAAAAGTAAGCAGAGCCATTGTTCTTTTCTGCAATTGCAATCGAAGCTGAGGTCATCACGACAGTGCCAAGTCCAATCAACAACAAAATATTGATCAGCAAAGCCCTATCAATGTAGCGCTCCCACTCTGGATAAAAGTCCGCAAGAATTCGTTTTAACATAGAACCTCCCGCTGGACGGTTTCTATAAAGGCATGACCACGCTGCTCATAGTTATCAAACATATCAAAACTCGCGCAGGCAGGAGACAGCAACACATTATCGCCTATACACGCCAGATCACACGCCTGTTTAATTGCATCAGTCATATCTTTGGCAAACACAATAGGGATATCACCTTTTAGTGCTAGTGCTATTAACTCAGCGTCTTCACCAAATAAAACCACCGCTCTTGCGTGCTTTTGCACCACATCAGCTAAAGGTGAGAAATCTGCACCTTTACCTTGCCCACCCGCGAGCAGCACCGTTTTACTTGGCAGCCCTTGCAAAGCAGCGACTGTGGCACCCACATTGGTACCCTTTGAATCGTTGTACCAGTGAATGCCGTTATGTTGTCCTACCCACTGGGTACGATGCGCCAGACCTTCGAATTCTCTCAGCACCTCAAGACATGCCTGTCGATCAAGGCCTGCTGATTCTGCCAACGCTAAAGCGGCCAAAGCATTCACTTCATTGTGCTTGCCAGCCACTTTCATTTCGGCGGTACATAATAATTTTTCTTCGCCCTTGGCTAACCAACGTTTACCCAACTCAAGCAGTATGCCAAAGTGACCTGTGTAGGTAGGCCCTGAACCGAAGGTCACCGCCCGGCTGTCACTGGCTAAATTAACAACGGCCTTATCATCACGATTGACGATCTTCAATTCGCAGTTTTTATAAATCTTCGCTTTAGCAGCAGCATATAAATCAAAACGACCTGCGTAACGGTCTAAGTGGTCTTCAGTGATGTTCAGAATACACGCTGCTCGACACTTTAAACTATTCGTTGTCTCTAGCTGAAAGCTTGATAACTCCAAGATAAACAGCTCAGTTTTACGCAGTTTCAGCAGCTCCAATACAGGCATGCCAATATTGCCGCCTGTTGCTACTTTCACACCGGCTTTTCTTGCCATTTTATCCAGTAGCGTGGTGACCGTAGTTTTACCATTAGAACCAGTAATGGCAATAATTGGTGCTTTAGCTTCACGCGCGAATAGCTCGATATCGCCAATCACTTCAATACCAAGCGAGCGTGCTTTTTCAATTTCTGGCGTCGCCAGTGCGATGCCAGGGCTAACAATCATGCGCTGTGCACGGCACATAACCTCAGCATTAAGACCACCGAAATAACACGCGACACCTACAAACTCATCACGCAATACGTCTGCTGACGGTGGTGCTTCACGGGTGTCCATCACTGCAAACGATACATCCTGAGCAGATAAATAGCGCGCAATCGACAGCCCGGTCTTACCTAGACCGACAATCAATGTGTGCCAATTTGTCTGCTGTCCCTGTCGCATCGTGTTAACGCACCTTCAATGTGGCTAAACCTACTAGCACAAGAATGATAGTAATAATCCAAAACCTAACAATAACCTTAGGCTCGGCCCAACCCTTCAATTCATAATGATGATGAATGGGTGCCATTCTAAAAATACGCTTCCCCGTCATCTTAAAAGAGCCTACTTGCAAAATGACCGATACCGCTTCAATGACAAAGATGCCGCCCATAATCGCCAATACAATTTCTTGCCTCACGATGACCGCCACAACACCTAAACCAGCCCCTAAAGCCAGTGCCCCAACATCTCCCATAAACACTTGTGCGGGATAAGTGTTAAACCAAAGAAAGCCAAGCCCTGCACCAAAAATAGTGGCACAGAAAATAACCATTTCACCCACACCTGAGATATAAGGAATCCCTAAGTAACCTGCAAACACGCTATTACCACTCAGATAGGCAAAAACGCCCAAACCTGCGGACACTAAAATTGTGGGCATAATTGCCAAGCCATCAAGACCATCCGTTAAATTAACCGCGTTACTTGATCCAACAATGACGAGGTAGCTCCAAGGAATAAACAACCAACCCATTTGGAAAAATAAGTCCTTAAAAACAGGAATATAGAGCGTGGTCTCAGTTTCAGAAGCAGCCAGCAGATAGAGTGCTAGCACCCCAATAAACGCGATACCTGATAATCCTAAATATTTATAGCGCCCGGGTAACCCAACGCTATTTCTATACTTAAGTTTTAGGTAATCATCTAAACCACCCACGACACCAGAGCCTAATGTTACAAACAGCGTCACCCAAACATAATAATTGCGAAGGTCACCCCATAACAACGTGGAAACGCCAATCGCTAGCAACACTAACGCGCCACCCATGGTAGGTGTGCCAGTTTTAGCCAAATGAGTTTGAGGGCCATCATCGCGAACGCTTTGACCAATTTTTAGCTCAGTGAGGCGTCGTATCATCAACGGCCCCATTGCCAAGCACAAACCTAACGCGGTCAGCACAGCTAAGATGCCACGCAGCGTCAGGTATTTGAAAACATCAAAAAAGCTAAATGACTGAGCCAACCATTCAAAAAACAGAACTAGCATAGTGCACCCTCTGTTTCACTTTCAGGAAGCTTCAAAGCTTCAATGACTCGTTCCATACGCATACTGCGAGACCCTTTGACTAGTAGTGTCATATTCTTATTAAGTTGTTGTTTTATTGCAGCTAGCAACGGCTCGATTTCAAGAAAATGATGCGCATTGCCACCAAATGCTTCAGCAGCTTCAGCGGAATGCGGCCCCATACAATAGATTTGATCAATCTGTTGATCTTTAGCATAGCGACCAATCTCAGCATGTAATTGCGCCACATCGTCACCCAACTCGCCCATATCACCCAGCACTAAAACCCGTGCCCCTTCAGTGAATTCCGCTAATACATCAATCGCCGCTTTCATTGAAGATGGGTTAGCATTGTAAGTGTCATCAATCAGTTTAGAGTGCTTTTGCCCAACATAAGGAGTTAGCCTGCCTTTAACGGGCTGGAGCGACTCCAAGCCTTGTTTAATATCCTGCAATGAAGCGCCCACAGCAATTGCGGCACTGGCTGCGGCCAACGCATTTCGCTGATTATGTTTGCCTAATAAAGCCAAATTAATGGTTATCGATTTGGCATCTGTTGAGAGAACCAACATCCCTGTTGGTGACGTCATTCCTTGCACAGTTGCGGCATTATCCATACCGAAGCTAATTACCTGCTTGTCGACCACACAGCCGTACCAGTAATCAGCATACTCATCATCCGCATTGATGATCGCAATCCCAGAGCGACTTAAACCCTGAAAAATTTCTGCTTTAGCACGTGAAACCCCTTCCACAGAGCCAAAGCCTTCTAGATGTGATGCCCCTGCATTATTTAGGACAGCCACATCCGGCTTACCAATATTTGTTAAAAATGCAATTTCATTAAAATGGTTTGCCCCCATTTCAATCACGGCATAGTCATGTTTAGCACGCAATCTCAGCAAGGTCAGTGGCACCCCTAAATCATTATTTAGATTACCAAAAGTGGCCAATACATCACCTTTTACTGCCAGTATCGCACTTAACATTTCCTTGACTGTGGTCTTACCGTTACTCCCTGTTAGGGCAATTAGTGGTCGATCAAATTGTTGACGCCATACCGCTGCAAACTGAGCCAGTGCCTGCCGCGTATCCTTCACGACAATCTGCGGAAGATCACATTCAATCACACGATCAACCAATGCAGCCCCTGCCTTACCTGAAAGCCCTGCAACAAAATCATGCGCATCAAACCGTTCACCACGAATCGCGATAAATAACTGATCCGGTGTTACCGCACGTGAGTCCGTCGCAACAGAGTCAATCTTTACACCAGCGATTTCTTCACCACCCTGTAACGTACCATCGACCATCTGTGCAATGTTAGACAATAACCACGTCATGCCACAGCCCTCTTACTCAGTTTAGCTAGGGCAAAACGAATCTGCTCTCGGTCATCAAACGGCAGCGCTTTACCTTGCACTAACTGCGACTGCTCATGCCCTTTTCCAGCAACTAGCACAACATCACCTGCTTTCGCTAGCGCGATGGCTTGGCTAATCGCAACCGCACGATCGTGCTCAACGGTCACAAATTCTGCTTGTTCAAAGCCGCTCATAATCTCTTGCACAATCTGCTGTGGATCTTCATTTCGTGGATTATCATCCGTCACAATGACTTTATCTGCTAATTTTTCTGCTACCGCAGCCATTAAAGGGCGCTTGCCTTTATCGCGATCCCCGCCACAACCAAACGCACAAATTAACTGCCCTTGGCAGTGTGCGCGTAGGGCTTTGAGTACAGATTCTAACGCGCCTGGCGTGTGGGCATAGTCCACTACCGCTAAGAAAGGTTGCGAGTGACTTTCTCGATTAGCGTGAGGCGCTGCTTCGATTTTTTCAATACGCCCAGGCACCGTAGTGACCTTAGCTATCTGGCGTAACGCTTGCTCTGGACTACTCCCCAGCGCTATCAAGCACGCCGTAGCAGCTAAGAGATTACTCAGGTTAAAATCGCCTAACACCGCTGCTTTAAGTGGGTAGACTTCACCCTCGTATACAATGTCTGCCTGTAGACCTTGATGATCAAACTGCGCATTCGTTGCAACGAGCGTTGTTGGTGAAAAGTCCTCAACACTTCCTATCGCATAGCCATACACATCGACATCTGTATGCTGCAAG
>JBMZDT010000192.1:0-4915 GCA_049614505.1 Leucothrix sp. | reverse complement strand
GCAGGTAGCACCACACCGTTTTGTTGGGGCGAGCAGATTAACTCAGAGCTGGTGAATTTTGATGGGACAGAACTGTACAATAATGATAGGAAAAGTGAGTATCAAGAAGAAACTGTTGATGTAGAGTCGTTTTACCAGAATGACTGGGGCTTGTGGCAAATGCACGGCAATGTATGGGAGTGGTGTCAGGATTGGTTTGCAGATTACACTAAGGAGCCAGTAAATGATCCGCAAGGGCCAGAGGCAGGCGATGACCGTGTGCTGCGCGGCGGCTCGTGGATCAGCCTCGGCAGGATCTGCCGTTCTGCTTACCGCAGCTACAGCAGTCCGTCTGGTCGCGACTACGGCATTGGTTTCCGGCTTGTACGAGGTCATGATTAACCGTCTGTCTGCTTTGTCTGTCCAGCACTGAGTCGGACATCAGCAGCTTGATAGCCGTGCGACTGGGGAGCAAGGCCAAGCTGGGGATGGTCGACGGCCCCACAGAATAGCACTTCATTAATTTTGCCTAATGTTTTATCAGTGCTGCTAATGCTATCTTGCATTATAGATTCTTAAGCCATGTCACAAGCAGCTACGGAGCAGATAATGACCCTACACAATAAGCATTTCAAATCCCTTTTGTCAGCCACGATAGCCACATTCTTTTGCACCCAACTCGCAGTCGCCGACAGCTCAGTCTGGAAAGCGGAAAAAGACGGTAAACACCTTTACCTTGGCGGTACCATTCACGTGCTGAGCAAAGACGATTACCCACTACCAGAAGAATACAATCAGGCCTATAAAAAGTCGGCAGTGGTTTATTTTGAAACGGATATACAAGCTATGAAAGATCCTGAAGTGGCAGGCAAAATGATGCCACTTTTGATGGGAAAAGATGGCAAGACGCTCGATAAAGTGCTCAAGCCTGAAACCATCGAAGCGTTGGAAGCTTTCTTAAAAACGCGCAACCTACCCATGGCGATGTTCAATCAGTTCAGCCCAAGTGGCGTGTATTTGGTGCTGCTGTCGATGGAGTTGGCGAGCATGGGCATGACCAATGCAGGTGTAGACATGCACTTTGACAACTTAGCGCGCGAAGATAAGAAAACGCTGGGCGAGTTAGAAACGCTTGAGCAGCAAATGTCGTTCCTTTCTAAAATTGGTGAAGGTGATCCTGATCAGTTGGTGCTGTACACACTGCGTGATTTGAAAGAACTGCCCGAGATGATGAAAAGCATGAAAGACGCGTGGCGTTCGGGAGATCGTGCCAAGTATCGGGAGATATTGCTAGAGCCGTTTATAAAGGATTATCCAAAAACCTACCAGTCGCTATTGGTCGAGCGTAATAATAACTGGATGCCGAAAATCGAAGCCTTGTTTGATACCCCTGAAATCGAGCTGGTATTGGTTGGTGCGCTGCACATGATTGGTAAGGATGGCTTATTGCAGCAGTTGGAGAAGAAGGGTTATACGGTTGAGCCATTCGCCGAAGATTAGGCGCTGCTACCTATCCTAATTCAGTATATAATGCGTCCGCTTGAAAACTCCTAGTCAACGGTTGTCGCTATCATGATTCGCCTAAGCAATATTCAATTACCCCTTGATCATCATGAGCAGGCAATCCAGCAAGCCGTTCTTAACAAACTGGAAATTACTGAAGAGGCGTTAGTTAACGTAACTGTCTTCAGACGCGGTTATGATGCGCGTAAAAAGCAGGCCATTATGCTGATCTATACATTGGATGTAGAGACGACCAAGGATGACTTTCTGCTAGAAAAATTTATTGCGGATCAGTTGGTGAAGGCAGCGCCTGACATGCGTTATCAGTTTGTTGCTAAAGCACCTGCGCAATTGACTGAACGGCCTGTGGTGATTGGGTTTGGCCCTTGTGGTTTGCTGGCTGGGTTGGTACTGGCACAAATGGGATTTAAGCCGATTATTTTAGAGCGTGGCAAAGCCGTTCGTGAGCGTACTAAAGACACGTTTGGCTTTTGGCGAAAAAAAGTCCTTAACACAGAGTCTAACGTTCAGTTTGGTGAGGGTGGGGCGGGTACCTTTTCCGATGGCAAGCTCTACAGTCAGGTTAAAGACCCTAAGCACTATTCACGCAAAGTACTGGATGAATTTGTGGAGGCAGGTGCGCCAGATGAAATTCTCTACGTTAGTAAGCCGCATATTGGTACTTTTAAATTAGTCTCGATGGTAGAGAAAATGCGGGCGAAGATTATTGCTTTGGGAGGGGAGATTCGTTTTGGCTGTCGGGTAGATGATTTTTTGCTTGAAAACGGTCACATGACGGGGGTTACACTGGCCTCAGGTGAAACCATTCACGCTAAGCACATTGCTATAGCAATTGGCCACAGTGCTCGTGATACTTTTCAAGTGCTTCATGATAAGGGTGTTTACATCGAGGCGAAGCCCTTTTCGGTTGGATTTCGCATTGAGCATCGGCAGTCTGTGATCGATCAGGCACGATTTGGGCGCAATGCAGGTAATGAAATCTTAGGCGCCGCTGATTATAAACTCGTACACCATTGCAAAAATGGTCGCTCAGTTTATAGTTTTTGTATGTGCCCTGGCGGTACGGTGGTTGCTGCAACTTCAGAAGAGAAGCGTGTTGTCACCAATGGCATGAGCCAGTATTCACGCAATGAGCGCAACGCTAATAGCGCGGTAGTTGTTGGCATTGATCCTGCTGATTATCCTGGTGGGCCATTGGCTGGTCTGGATTTTCAGAGGCAGCTGGAAAGTAGGGCCTATGTGTTAGGCGGTAAAAACTATAATGCACCCGCGCAACGGGTCGGGGATTTTCTTAAAGGTAAACCATCGACTAATTTAGGCAGTGTGTTGCCTTCGTACACACCGGGCATTACGCTGACTGATTTATCAAGCAGCTTACCTGATTACTGTGTTGAAGCGCTGCGTGAAGCAATCCCGGCATTTAATCGCAAAATTAAAGGCTTTGCCGCTGACGATGCGCTGTTAACTGGGGTTGAAACGCGTACCTCAGCACCTATCAATATCAAACGTGATGCAAGTTTGCAGAGTATTAATACGAAAGGTCTGTTTCCGGGCGGTGAGGGAGCGGGTTACGCTGGTGGTATTATGTCTGCGGCCATTGACGGGATTAAGATCGCCGAAGCAATGGCCGAGAGTATGATGAACGCTGAGGGTTAAACCATGTTGTCGATAGGCACGAGTGGGTTCACATCCGCTGCATAATCGACGCCATCTACCTCAAAACCAAAGAGCTGCAAGAACTCCCGTTTGTAGCCTGCAAAGTCAGAGAGTTCTCTGAGGGTGTCGGTATTGATTTGTGACCAAAGCTCACCCACAGCTGCCTGCACTTCAGGATCGAGTTCTTTGCGATCAGCTCTGAGACGGCCTTCATCGTCTACATCAGGAGTGGGGTTATATAAGCTGTCACGGAACAGTCCGTCAACTTGCTCGATACAACCCTCGTGAGTGCCTCGTTCTTTCATGACTTTAAATAGCAAAGCAAGATAAATTGGCATGGCAGGTATTGCAGCACTGGCCTGAGTGACGACCGCTTTTAGTACTGAAACTCGGGCGTCACCACCCTTGGTAGCCAGCTTTTCACGAATATCAATGACTCGTTTATCCAAATCTTTTTTGGCTGCACCAATGGTGCCGTGCCAGTAGATATCCCACGTCAGCTTGTCACCGATATAGGTGTAAGCCGTTGTCTTCGCACCATCGGCTAGTACACCCGCATTGTCCAATGCGTCAATCCACATTTGCCAGTCTTCACCGCCCATAACGGCCACGGTGTTATCAATGTCGTCCTGTGTTGCGGCTTCTAGGTTGAAGTCCTGGACTTCTTCTTTATCGGTGTTAACGCCTTTTTGTACGGTGTCACCACCAATCGGCTTTAGCGTTGAATTGTGAACAACACCTGTAACAGGGTGCTGTCTGCGTGGTGAAGCTAGGCTATAAACCACCAAGTCTACCTGACCCATGTCAGCCTTAATGGTATCGATTGTTTTTTGTTTTATTTCATCACTAAACGCATCACCATTAATGCTTTTGGCATATAAGCCATCTGCGTCAGCAAATTGATGAAATGCTGCTGAATTATACCAACCCGCTGTACCGGGTTTCTTTTCAGTGCCCTCCTTTTCAAAGAAAACGCCTAAAGTCTGAGCGCCTGAACCAAAAGCCGCTGAAATTCTGGATGCTAAACCGTAACCCGTGGATGAACCAATGACTAACACACGTTTTGGGCCATTTTGGATAACACCATTTGCCTTAACGTAGTCAATTTGCTTGCGAACATTGGCTTCACAGCCAGTTGGGTGAGTAGTAATGCAAAGAAAGCCGCGAACGCGTGGTTTGATTATCATGAGTGCCTAAGTTCCAGATCAATTTGCAGCGTAGCTTATCACAGCGTTTGACTGATAAAAACTCGTGTAGCCTGCTAAGACAGCGAGTAGGGTTGAGTAATTTAAATACTAAGCTAAAATGCTTAAACAGCACTACTTTGGGATGAGCAAGCCTTGCAGACTGATCTGAAACAACTTATTAACGCACAGCAAAAAAAGCCTGGATTCTCATTACAACAGGCTTTTTACACAGACCCTGAAATCTACCGCCAGGATATGGAAAGTATATTTCATGCCGATTGGATTTATGTCTGCCACATTTCTCAGCTTGCGGCACCGGGTGATTGCGAAACGTTCGATATCGATACTGAATCGGTCATTGTTTGCCGTGACCAGCAAATGGAAATTCAAGCCTTCGCCAATGTCTGTCGGCATCGCGGCTCACGCATTTGTCCTAGTGGCTCGTCAAAGCATAAACGCCTAGCTTGCCCTTACCACGCTTGGACTTATGGTTTAGATGGCAAATTGCTCGTCGCACGGTTGATGCCGGATGATTTTGATAAATCTCAATACGGTTTAAAAAAGCTGGC
>JBMZDT010000191.1:0-4921 GCA_049614505.1 Leucothrix sp. | reverse complement strand
CACTCCCGGTGAATCCCGTTTTAGATCGATAAATAATCTTATTATTTGATAACGCGACGGTTCCGCCTTGCAACGACCACACATTAGGCGCATTTAAGATCAACCCCACACCGGAGTCATTGGCCAGCGCATCAATCGTTATATTTGTGGCTGGGGCAACCGTCACATTATCTGGCGACGCGGTCGGGTAAGCATCGTTACTGGTCACCGTAATGTCTATCACGCTAAAGGTACTCTGGCCTTGAGGGTTTTCAATGGTGTACCAAATTTTATCTAACCCCGTAAACCCTGCCTTGGATGTGTAAACAAGCTTATTGTTGACAACCAAAGCCACTGTCCCTCCTTCTAACGACCAAGCATTAGGCGCAAGCAATGTTAAGCCGTCACCTGAATCATTGATTAGAGGGTCAATCGTTATCGCCGTATTTTGCGCCACGGTTACAGCATCCGGATTAGCAACTGGTGCATTGGATGCAATAGGCTTTAAGTTCCAAAGCTGTGGCGCATGGTTTGGTATGAAATTAAAAATAATCCCATTAGCATCATTCAAGCCTTGCTCTCGATCCAACCCTTTAGTAATACAGTTCAATGGTCGAAATTGATAGTTCTCTCCCACTTTACTAATCACCCAACGCTCATTATTTGCATCGGCAGATGTCGAACCTGAAATGAGTGCTAAGTTTGAGCAAGATGAATTCTCGACAGCCATATAGCGCCCCGTGCCAATATTTTGGATCGTGTACGCACGCCCTCCTTGATAGCGAACACGCCATTGCTGGTCTGTGTAAATATTGGCATCTAGCATTCTGGATTTAAAATCGTTCCATGACGGCGCGGTTAAATGCTGCCCACTGCTTGGAGATGCTAGCCAGTAATCTCCATCAGCCAGCTCTGGAGCGACATCCTCAGCACCTAATCGAATCACCTTTGCCACACTTGGTGTACCCGCCGCATTGATTGCAAACAACATATAGTTGCCTGGTGGCGCGTTGTTACGTGATGGCATGGTTACTTGGTAGTTATTGTTAGTTCCTGTAAAGGCCAGTGAGATTCTGCGTTGTTCATTATTCACACTGTGCGTTGATGAGCTTGATCGCACTAAAGCAAAACGGGTAATGGCCGCGTTAGTCTGAACCGCTACATTTACCGCGTAATTTGCTGTACTCGGGGCTGTATTAATCACCGGGCGGGTTGCCAAGGTATTAGTGCCATCAACATATAAATAAGGTGGCGAAAATAACTCAACATCAGGGTGGTTGGTTGAACAGGTATTACATAACCCACCACCGCCCACAAATACCCGTGCATCGTTCATTAGAATTGCGGTGCTGTGGTAGGTGCGTGGTGTCACCATCGGTTCCATTGATGTCCATGTGTTACTAGACGGGTTCCAAAGTTCAGGTGTCAAACGGGCATCATCATCTTTAAACAATTTCGTCGTTTTCATGCCGCCCACTACAAAAACTTCACCCGTAGGCAGCACAACAGAATGATGCAAAGTACGCGGAAACGTTAAGCTCGCCCGCTCAGTAACGACAGCATTATCGGTACGAATATCAATGCTCTGCACCCTACCAGAGCCATCAAGCGTATCGTAAGCCTGCGCACCACCCACTTTGAGGATTCTCCCTCGGTCATACATGACAGTCGTACCATTCATAGAATAGGGATCGCTACCCCGTGTCCCCGCACTCGTGACACCACCCAATCCTTGCACATCAATCCAGTGCATTTTGTTACTGGGGCCTGCGTGAAACACCTTGCCATTCGGCGCAGCCCATAGCCAAGCATGGTTGTCATCACGATAGACACCACGCGGCTCGCTTTCAGAACCATCCCGTACCGTCGCATCGGCCGTGATGAGCGGAAAGGGTACCCAGCCTGCTTCAGGAGTCCACGCTTCTGCATTTTTATTCCCAAGGCCACCTGACCAAGACCCACCCACAGTAAACGCTGTGCCGTCATTCATCGTGACCTGACCTTGGTAACCTCGCGGTGTATTCATCGTTGCCGCAGCCGTCCACGTACCACTGTCAGGATTGTAAATACTGGCTTTATTGTTACCCGAACCTCCTGTTGCCATAATACGACCATCAGCCAAGTTACTAATCCCTGGGCAGAACATATCGTGCTGTGTTTCAGTCACCAGCGTTGAGGAATAGGTCTCGTTTTGCGGATCAAAAACCGTTGTCCATGTGCGTCCCGTTGAACCCCCAAAGCCCAATTTATCTTTTGCAGACCAAGCCAACACTTTGCCATCCGGTAGGTTCGCAACGGCTACCGGCACCAAGTCCAAATTGATAACCCCACTCCAACGTCCGGTGTCAGAGTAGGCGGCATACACTCCTGTTGATATCATTAACGGTGCTAAAGAAAACACGGCCAGTAGTTTATTTTGATTTTTCATAGTGACTCCCTTCACCTTAAAGACTCAATCGACGTACATTAGGTAAACTTTGAATGATTATTTTTAGTATTTGACAGAACAGGTAAAGGGTTTAGGGAATTGGCTTTAAATGGGGGCGAGTCTGTGACAAGTGGTTAGCGCTGTAGACTTATTACGCGCCTTTAGAGGTCTTTCAGTTCATGGTCTAATCTTGTAATGAAGGAACGTATGGATGGTCAGGCCAATGTTGGACATTGGCCGTCCCCTTGCTCAAATTGGTCAATGAAAACGGTCAGTGGAAGGGCTTTCATCTTCATCAGCATGAATCTTACGCTCAGATTCTTTGAGTTTTTGCGCGTACTCTTCACCTTTCAATCTGCTGCGTTTTTGATGAAAGTGCAGCTTTTCCTGCATCCGCAAACCAAAAATAGTTTGACCCATTTGCTTCTTCAAAAACAAGGGATAGAGCTCAAAAATGCCAAGCATCGCAATCACCAGCATGCCTGCTTGAGTTTCAAAAACCTTTAGATTCAACAAGGAAACAATGACAACTAACGCCACTCGTACACAAGGTAGCGTTCGGGCAGTCTCTTTTTTTTCAGAAGAATAGCTGTATTCCTGTTTCTTCTCTCGATACATATCAGAGTAAAAGATCAGATTGCGATTAATGGACAAAGACACAAACAGCACAATCGAGGTAGTCAGCGCAACAGAGAGCGATGTCGTAGGGACGTTAGTATAAATGTCAGCCAAGTAGTGAGTGGAAGCAATACTCCAGCTAATCATACTGGCGACGATGGAGAAGATTACAGCACTACCCAACTGTAAAATTTGACGTCGTTCTGGGGCAGAGGCTTGTGCTAAGTCAGCGTTTGAATAACCACCTGCTAATAACAATAGTTCATCTAGGATTTTCATGGATATGCCCCCTTATTAGCCTTGTTGAATCTCCCCCACGTTGCTCAATGAGTTGAGCAGGTGTATGTTTGTTCATAGGTTCCGAAATAGCGTTAGATAATATAGTCATTACAATGATCTTTGTTGAAGATAAAGGCTCGATTCCTGACGATCTTAAGTCACTAGTCAGCAAACGATTCGAGCAAATAATATACAGCTAATCGCTGTATATTAATAATCACAAGAATGAACGTCTGTCTCCTTAGCGGCACATTAATGCCACTATTTCGCCCCATATTATGGATATCCAACAGCCATTTGTGGGCTGCTAGTCTCCCCTCTGTCAAAACCTAAGCTTATGGCTCAATATCGATGCTATAAATTTGTACACATTTTGCACACTCTGTGGTAAATATGGGCCACATAGGGGGTATGTATGAAGAAGACAGCTGAAGAAATCCGCCAGTCCAATCTAAGGTACTTATTAGACAATCGTTTTGAAGGCGATATCGTTAAACTAGCGGAAGTTATCCATCGGGGTGTGGGAACCATTCGCAAATACCTATCGCCACGCCGTGAACGTTCTATCAACTCAGCGACGGCGCGTGTCATTGAGCGAAGTCTGGCACTAGACACAGGCTACCTCGACAGCGAGTACCATGGCAAACTGACAATTTATTATGTCACTCTAAAAGTCAGCCGGAACTTTACCTACAGTGTTGTCGAACGTATCCAAGCGTATTCTGAAGCGGTTGAATGCTCCGCTATCTTAGGCGAGTTTGATGTGCTCATCAAAGTAGAAGCAGCAACCTACCATGAGCTCCAAGTATTTTATGACAAACTCTCACGCTTGCCTGGCGTACAGCGCACCAAAACCTACCCCGCTGTCGGATCAATTCGTTGGCAACGCCAACAGTCAGCAAACCAATCCTTACAAAACCCTAATAGCTTCACCCACTACGCTGATGAATATAAGCATCACCGCATACTAGAGTGCCTCGAAGAAATTAGGAAGCTTGAAGCCGGCAACATTTTATCGGACGACTCACAGCTCAATCGCGTCGATTTAAATGCGTTGATGCTCACGGTCAGAACAGAGTTCAATGCTATCCGTTTGCATGACGAAGCTTACGACAATGAGGCCGAATACTTAGCGGCGGAACGTGAACGCATTGCTGACGGTATGATTTCTAAACGCATCATCACCCTACCCAAAAACTTTACCAGCAATCCAATGAATCAATCTAAATACGATGCTTTGCTGGAAACAGCAAAAGGCTTAATCGCTATTGGCAGTCAAATACGCTTTATCTTTGTTGAGGAGTGGATTACTAATAACAACCATATTCCTGAATGTTTTGCGGTAGTAGATAAACAATTTGTTTACGTCAAAGAGAATGAAAAACGCTCTCGCTTACTGACGCTACATGAAGATTTGAAACGCTATAAACACGCGTTTAAGGTGAACTGGGGACGCAGTATGTCGCTTGAAGATTTAATGGCCTACAATGGTGTGAGTCACTAGCACTGACACGAAAGCCGAATAACCTTCTAAAGGAAACTGACATGCAGCTCTATATCGCTAGGACTTACGCATTGTAGGACAATGGATAATCTGCTAGTACCCTAAAACCACCA
>JBMZDT010000190.1:0-4972 GCA_049614505.1 Leucothrix sp. | reverse complement strand
GCCTTAGTCACTGGAGTTTTTGCTCGTGCGTATCCCCCGATATTTTATCAATCAGCCACTTGATGTGAATCAACACTTAGCCCTACCTGATACCCTCCATCGCCATGCTATTCAGGTATTACGGGGCAAAGTAGGTGACCCTATGATTTTATTTAATGGCCAAGGTGGTGAATACAAGGCAACGCTCACCGAAGTAGACAAACGAAAATCCAGTGTGCTTATTGGCTCTTTTGATAACATCGAACGCGAATCATCCTTAGACACGCGATTAGTGCTAGCCCTTATCAAGTCAGACAAATTTGATTTTGCACTACAAAAGGCCGTTGAAATGGGCGTGAGTAGTATTCAACCCGTTATTGCCGCTCGCAGCGTATTAAACCTCAAAGCTAGTCGACTAGAGAAGAAAATGCAGCACTGGCAAGGTGTGATAACCAGTGCCTGTGAGCAGTCTGGTCGAACAAGGATTCCTGAACTGCTACCTATCGTCAGTTTTGGCGAGTATTTGTTAGCACCAGATGATCGCATGAACCTAGCAATGCTACCTGAAGCAACGCAATACCTATCAGAACTAGCACGCCCAGTTCAACCAATTGCTTTGCTCGTTGGCCCAGAAGGTGGATTTCATGATGATGAAGTGGCGTTAATGCAGGCACACCAAGTGCAAACCGTTAAATTTGGCCCGCGCATTCTGCGTGCAGAAACGGCTGTCGTTGCAGGCTTGGCCTTGTGTCAAAGCCACTGGGGAGACCTATCCCTTGGTAACTAGCGCCTACTTGGTCGTGATTTAGCGGACTTAGATCGGAAAATCATTCGAAACACCTACCTCGATGCTAGCATGTTAATTGCGTTGGCGACTCGCCAGTTGCATAAGAAAAATAACCATACCCCAAGACTGACCAATCGTATGAATCAACGCAAACCCTTGTTGCAGCGAGCACCTTTTTTACTCACCCCGCTATTGGTGATTGCTTTGTCAGCCTCGCTTGCCAAATTAAGCTGGATGATTGTTTCACCAGTACAAGAGGTTTCGGCTGCCCCGATTGCCTCAACCGCCCCACCTATTGCCAACCCGCAAGCAGTCAACTTTGGCAGAATTATTGCGGATAATCATTTGTTTGGGCAAGTGCCCAAAGCAGCACCCGTGCGGGCAATTCCACCACCTAAGCCGCCGCCTGCTCCCGTGGTTCCTAGCGCTCCACCTGTTAAATTGAGCCTGCACGGTCTGTGGGCCAAGAAACGCTCAGAGGGACGCACAGACAATAGCGTCAAGACAGCGCGTATTGACGACAGCATGAGTTTGATTGACAAAATCACAGCAGACCTCGATTCACTCTTTGTACTGAATGTCTCTAAAACAGCGATCAACATACCACCCAAAAAATCACGGAGCAGCGCTTTTGCTATTATGTCGCTCGCTGGTGGCTCACAGACAATGTACAAAGAAGGTGAAAGCATTACGGATGGCGTCAAGGTACTTGAGATTTTTGCAGATAAAGTCACAGTAAAAAACCGAGGTGTAAAACAAGAAATTTTCCTCTCAGGTGGCGAAAATACGGCCGTCGCTCAAGGGCCAACCAATGCGGCAAGGTCTGCGAGCATTGCCGCAGGCCAAAGCAGCCCACGACCCAATGCGTCATCACAACCCCGCAAAAGGGCCGAGAACCTTGGCCAACAAGATCTGCGCAAACTCCGGTCTGACATTGTGAATGATGTCTCCATTATCGCTCAGTACACTGCGCCAGAGCCTCTGCTAATGGATGGCGAGGTCAAAGGATTCCGATTACACCTTAGTAATCGCTTGCGACTGCTTTATCAAATTGGCTTCAGACCGGGTGATGTGATTACTGAACTCAATGGTGTGAGACTTAATGATCCTGACACAATCCAACAAACGCTCTATAACTTCATTGGCGCAGAACAACTTTCAGTTAGCGTAATGCGTGGGCAGGAAGAAGAAACCTTCCGATACAATTTTGAATAGAGCCTAATCTTGGCCAAGCACCTCAAACCCCTGCGAGACGCTTCGGCCAGCCTCATCGACCAATGTCAGTTCATGCTTGCCCGCATTAACCCAGATTGCCTGTTGATGAAAAGTCTCTGTTGCGCCAAGAAAGGCATTGTCTAAATGCCAAAAAAGCCTTGATTTAGGATTTCGATGGATGGCTTTAAACACGACTTTGCTACGTTGATTTGCTAGATCTTTAGGGATGTAAATTTGGGTGTTTCGACGCGGATAAACCAATGATATTGGGTTATCACTGGCCGCATCCGCAGAAATTCCTGCTTGACAGTCTTCACGCCATGCTGGCAAAGCCTTGTAGTTAGCATGAAACTGTTGATAGTAAAATGCCTGATCAGGGGGTAGCACAAACCACTGCATCGCTTGCATTTTTCCAACCGACTCGCAGGCACTATGCACTCTCATCAGCACACCGTTTTCTTCAACCACGTGAATACGCTGGTGGTACGGTGAGATACGCTCAAAATGACTCCCTTTAGGAACCTTGTACGCTGCTTCCTCGCATAAATCATTTGCAAGAAAACCATCATCTTTACACAGACGGACGGTTTTCATTTGCTCAATCGGCTGTTCAAACCAAGCCGCTTGCTGTGGCAACCGATTAAACATATCAAACAGTATGGGTGCTGCAAGCCTCACCCCTGTGACACCTGGCTTCCCTTCACCAGAGGCATTGCCTACCCAAACGCCCACCGTGTAATCAGGCGTTGTGCCAATTGCCCACGCATCACGATGACCAAAACTGGTACCCGTTTTCCAAGCAATTTTCTGAGTACTATTAAACCGTTTCCAGTAGCCCGCATTCCCTGGACGGGTGACTTCAAGGAGCGACTGAAGTGTCATCCAAGCCGTTGCTGGGCTGGTATGATTGCGATATAAGGTTTTGGTACTTTGAGAGGCACTAACACTTTTTGTTAAGTGGCTATCTTTACTCTGTGGTTGGCTAAGCTCGCGGTGTTGATTGTTCTGGCCCGGCACAGACAAAATTGCTTGTTTGTAAAAACGCCAATCTTTAGGATCATGCTGCTGTGCCGTAAAAGCCAAATTCGCATACAGCGCCGTCAACTCCCACAGGCTCGCTTCAGCGCCACCCAAAATCAGCGGCAAGCCATAGTCTCTGGCATTACGGTGTAAGTGCTTTAAACCCATCTGCTTCAGTGTGTCTAGAAAACGCTCAACACCATGATAGCTCAGCATATTCACCGCAGGAATATTCAAAGAACTCGCTAAGGCATCGCGCGCGCGTACCGCACCACGAAAGTCACGGTTAAAGTTTTTGGGTCGATACCCTGAATACCTAACTGGTGTATCCGCCACTAGCGTCTCAGGCAGAATTTCACCTTGCTGAATCATATTGGCAAACAAGAAAGGCTTTAGTGTACTGCCCGTGCTGCGAGGCCGCCTGATCAGATCAATCGCTAGACCGTTTACATCTGCCTTTTCACTTGGCGCATTGCCCACATAAGCCAACACTTCAAAGGTGCGGTTATCAATAACGAGCATCGCTAAGTTATTTACATCACGCTGCTTGAGGGTTTGCGCATGATGTTTAGCGATCTGCATGGCCGAACGCTGGAAACCATGATTAATTGATGTTTCAAAGCGAGGGACTTTATTAGGATCGGTCGATTTTTGGTGGGCTTGCAGTAAAGTGTCTAGTAGATGAGGTGCTAATCGCGGCAGAGGCTCTGGTCGTAGTGGCAAGGTTTCAGCAATCGCCAACTCATAATCTAACTCAGACAATATGCCTTGTTGCTGCAAACGCTGGAGCAAGCGATCTCGCTTGGCTTTCAGCCTATCCCGCGAACGGCCGACATGAATCAAACCTGGGCTATTCGGCAACACAGCCAGCATTGCGCTTTCGGCCCATGACAACTTGTGCTGGCTTCGCCCAAAGTAACGCCATGCAGCAGCTTCAAGCCCAACCACATTGCCACCAAAAGGCGCATGGCTTGCATAGAGGCTTAGGATTTCACTTTTGCTGTGACGCACTTCTAGACGCACTGCCTTAAGCGCTTCAAGCAGCTTATTCCAGAAGGTTCGCGGTGGGTTTTGCTGAGCCAAGCGAATCGTCTGCATCGACAGTGTACTGCCGCCACTAACCACCTTACCTTGACTCAGATTAAGGTAGATCGCGCGTGCAACGGCTAGAGGATCAACGCCGGGGTGATAATTAAAGCGCTTATCCTCAAAAGCAATAATCGCCGCAGCAAACTTATCAGGAACACGTTCAACTGGCGGGAATCGCCACTGCTCATCTTCAGCAATATGCGCCCCCATCAGCTTGCCTTCACGACTCAAGGCAACCGATGAATAAGGCGCATTAAACAGCTGTGCTGGCAGGCATTGGTAGAACCAAATGCCCATTGCCAGCAATAAAATTAGCCCGACAAAATACTTGGACCGTCGTCTAGGCATACCTTATTGCTTATGCTCCAGAGCTTACTCAGTCGTCTCTGCTTTGATCCATCTTTCAATCACCTTACGACCATTGAAGCGAATGAAGTACCAAAGATTGCCATCGGCGTCTTTCTCTTCCTTCAGCACCGTCACCTTATCACCCGCAATGACAAACATCTTAGTCACTTGCGCTTCGCTCATGCCGTCATAAAGTTTAGAGCGCTTCGACTTTATGATCTTAACGGGCAGTGGCTTTTCCTTTTCCAGCGCGTCAGGCTTAACAATATGCACCCACTTGCCACGCTCACGCGCCTGCAAATTGCCATCGTACATGCCTTCAACATTGATCGCAGGCACATAAAACTGACCAAGGTAAGCAGCATTGGCTACCACGCTAAAGGTTTTCTCTGCGCCTTTTTTCAAGTCAAAATAGTAGTGAATACGATCATCTCGTTGGTCTTTATGATCGTACACAGCCCCTGCTTTTGGCTGCTCCAAATCATTTAGAATCTCCCAACCCGCAGCGACTGGCACTGTGAGCGCAAGATATTC
>JBMZDT010000189.1:0-4981 GCA_049614505.1 Leucothrix sp. | reverse complement strand
TAAGTAGCCACGCGTCCATAAGGAATTTGACGGACGATAGCCCACACTTGTTCATAGTAGGCCTGTTGGTTTGGTGGTGATATATACGTCATTCAGAGTAAAAAAGCTTATCTTGTATTACTTTAGGGAACTCATCCCAATATGTTTTGGGTTGCAGGTAAAAAGAGCAGCAATCGGTACCCTCCGTAATAGTGAATTGCTTTATAAGATACGTCGGACTCACAAGCTCACGTATCATATCCATATAGCCCTCTACGCCTTCATCCAGCTCCTCATCATCTTCAAAGGATAAAAAACGGCTGTTTTTTACATTTGAAATGCTAAACCCATCATCCACTTCAGCATAGGCTAATTGCAGATCTTCTGTAATGAATTGATTGCAAAGGGTAACAATATCCTCCGGTGCCTCTCTCCAATCACAATAAACGCACTCGGTAGAATCCGTTACGTAATCAAATAAGGCTTTATCCGATAAACTTTGCAATGCTTGGTACGACTTCATCATTCCTCCCTAAACTAATGACAAGACTTAGGTAAAAATTTATTCTGAATATCCGAGGTGCACGACCAGCGAGATGAATTCTCAGTAGGAGGCTCAAGTGTCATTGTCTGACCATTACCTAGCGTCCCAGGAAAATCAAATTCAACCGTTATCTGACCCGTATTTTCTTCAATAGAAAGCGTGTAATCCACTGTTTCTTGCCCTAACGCTAATGCCTCAAGCGCTTCTTTTCCAGGATAATTTTCGTACTCACTGTGGTATTCATCAAGCGCCTTGCTCACTTTCTTTGCTGCTGCAATGCCTGGAATCAACTTGGCACGACCTTGACGAGCTTCGTACTCTTCATGGGCTGAAATACCCAATAGCGTTGCTGCACCGGCAATCGCTGTACTCGCATAAGTGCTACCCCCCAAGAGCTCTAGGGGATTGTTTTCGTAAGTCAGCTCCACTGCCAACTGGGTATCACTTGAGGTTAGCTTGAGGCCATACGACCCTTGCTTGGGAAGCTTAACTTCTCTGGCGGTTGGCAATGCAAATAAATCGACAGGGCTATCCGTCAAATCACCAAAGTAGCTGAGCATCGATAACTGCATGCGATACACCGATTCAGGCACTCCCTCATTAATCGCAGACACCATAAGCAGTGAGCCATCAGGGCCAATACGCTGTTGTTGCTCAAGCCATTGATTAGCAGGCATCGTTGGCGAGACATTGTGGCGATCCATCAATATTTGTGGGAGATTCGCTATTAGCAGGTAGTCACCTTCTTGCTGCCAATATAAGTGAGTTGGCACTGACAGCATGCGCTTAGCAATTTTATCAAACCCTTGCTGCAAATTAGCTTGCAGAATGTTATCCATCGAAATGTTAGGTAGCTGTAAATGGTGGTAGAGGTGACCTGCGACTGTGCGCTGCTCATAAGGTAACTCAAAATCTTTTACGGCTTTCTCAAGCGCGGTTTTAAACGCATCTTCGTTATTTAAACGCACCGCCAAATACGTGCCCGTCTCACCTGAAACAATACTAATGTCCTGACCAAAGAAGTCGAAAATGTCTTCAACATTGAAACCCATGTTTTTAGCAAAACCTTCTTTAAAATCACGATAGCCTTTCATTTCTTCAGACGATCCCACCGAAGCCATGGTTTCATAGGCCAAGATGTGTGATTTTGCTGGAAGCCCTAACACCGCAACCAAGTTAGTCTTACCTTTGAGGTCAAACGTCGGGCCTGACTTAATGGTTGGGATAAAGGCACGCAGCCCCATCACTGGCATGTCGACGGCAACCTTTAGACGGTTGATCCCATTTTGTGTACCCGTTCCCAGTGCAACACTCTTCATCGTAGCCACACCCATCATCGCTAAAGGTGTCAGCTCTTTCTTAGGCATGCCCATTTTTTTAGCGATAGTGTAAGCTTCAGGAGGGTTAACCCAAGCAAAAAGACCTTGCCCACTTGTATCAATACTTTGTTCAGCAGCTAGCATTGGGTGACTGTCATTGAGGGCTAGCTGCCCCACAAGATCAGTGATGCTACCAGCATTGGGATTCACACTAATGAAAATAAACAAACGAGCTAGCTGTTTATCCCAAAAGACCTGACCAGCTTGATTGGTAATCATAAGCTCGGCCTGCCCGTCTTCATCCAGTGGCTTACTGATTTTGATAAAAGGTGATGCTGCAAGCTTATCTAAAAACGCTTGAACAGCGGCAGACGTTTCAAAACCAACACCAGCGGTTATTAATAAATCTGTAACGGGTAGGGCTGGGTTAGTACTTTTTAACGCAGTCGCCTCTAATGGTGAATTGATATGTTGCAACAGCAATTGAAGTAACAGCTGCGACTCTTTTGGAAACTCAGGAATGAGCTTTGTTGAAAAGCCTTGCTTAATTAAGTTCGTTGCCTCAGTGAACGCCTTAGAGCCAACAGCCGGGTCAAGAACATTTCCACTCGGCACCCCAAGCATTGACCACACATTGGGCACTCTGACGTAAGCAATCGCTATTTCGGGTAACCGTTTGTGGAGATAGGCAGGGACTACTAACTTATCTTCTGTTGCCTGGGTGATTGAACGGGTATTGGGCTTGTCAGTGGTTTCTACTGCGGTGCCCGCTGCCGTTTGCTCAGCCTCTGCATAGGCTAAACTGCAAGAAAAAAAGAAACATAACGATAACCGAAACAGCAAATGCGCCAATAACATAGAAAGCCCAGTAGTTTTAATTAAGATGAAGCACAAACTACTTACTTATGAGTGATTTGTAAACACCCTGCATCAACAGATCAGTGCATGAACCCTTCATGGCAACGCAAATGTGAAGTGGCACTATTAAAATAATCGCGCCATAATAGTGCCAATATAAATTTTAAATAGTGCCAAAATAATGCCAACTGTCAATGATCTGCTGCAAACCATAGAGCAATCGAACCAGAAAGTGTCACTCACTTCGATCCTAGAAGCTCATCCTGACCTAGCCAAACGAACGGCGCAGCGCTGGTTAAAGCAACTCACTGAAGATGCAAAAATCATTGCCGAAGGTCATGGCCCATCCAGAGTTTACAGCGCCTCAGTGGAAAATGAGGTTAGCGACAATGCTCAAGACCAATACCCCAGTTACATTCCACTGTCTGCTGATAGTCGGGATATCCTTAACTATATTGATCAGCCTGTAGAAGCGCGCCGCCCTGTTGGGTATGAACGAAGTTTTCTCGAAGAGTACGAACCCAATAAAACGTTTTATCTGGCGGAACCACTACGACACCAGCTCTATAAAATGGGCGATACTCAGCAAACGCAGCTGCCTGTTGGCACGTACGGCAGAGCGATTTTAAATCGACTATTGATCGATTTATCATGGGCCTCCAGTAACCTTGAAGGCAATACCTACTCGCGATTAGATACACGAGAGCTGATAGAGCATGGCAATATTGCCAGTGGCAAAGCCACCATTGAAACGCAGATGATACTCAATCATAAAGCGGCTATTGAGTTATTGGTTGAAAGCATTGATCAGGTTGGTTTTAACCGATTTACCCTGTTAAACCTGCATAGTTTGCTCTCGGAGAATTTGCTACCCAACCCTTCAGATGAAGGCCGCGTACGCCAGCACATTGTAGAGATAGGCAAAAGTGTATTTCGCCCATTATCGGTGCCTTCTCAAATTGATGAGATGTTGGAATTGCTGCTAAGCAAAGCGGCACAGATCAAAGACCCTTTTGAGCAATCCTTCTTTGTTATGGTGCATATTCCGTATCTGCAGCCATTTGCTGATATCAATAAGCGTACATCGCGAATTGCTGCTAACTTGCCACTAATTCGCGCTAACCTTTGTCCGCTAACGTTTTTGGATGTGCCAGAAAAAGCCTATAGCCGAGCGATTTTAGGGGTGTATGAGCTAGGCCGTTTTGAGCTGCTGCGGGATTTATTCGTTTGGGCTTATGAGCGCTCAACGCAGGAGTATTTGGCGATAAAGCAAGACCTTGCAGAGCCTGATCCACTGAGACTCCAGTATCGAAGCTTGATAAAGAAGACGATTTATAATGTGGTGGTTCAGCCTGAAAGCGATGCTTTAACAGTTATTAGGGATGCTGTCGCTGAAATTGAAGGTGAGCAGGAACGTGAAAGCGTTCAGGCGTTGATGGTTGAGGAACTAAGGCGGCTGCATGAAGGGGTATTAGCCCGTTATGGTTTGCGGCCGTCTGAACTGGAGCGTTGGAAAGCATCGAACGCCCCTTGAGTATCACAATTGTTTGACTATTTTAACGATTTAAAAGCACATCAATCGCACAAACCCCATCTTCACATACAAACAGCGGATTAATCTCCACTTCAGCAATTTCATCAACCTTTGTCGCCATAAACTCGGCCAGCTTTATTAACTCTGCTACCAGCATTTGTTTATCCACAGCTGGCTTCCCCCTAAACCCATCCAGCAATTTTGCGACTTTCAACTTACCCAAAGCCGTTAGTATTTCTTGTTCAGAAGTGGGTAGCAATAGAGTGACAGCATCCGCAATGAGCTCGATAAAAATGCCCCCACTGGCTAGCGTCATTGCGAGGCCAAACTGCTCATCGTGGCGAATGCTCACCATCAGCTCAGTAATCACGCCCGGCACCATCGGCTCTAGCAGGAATTGATCAGTAACGGCTGCAGGATCATATTCTAAAACGGCTTGTTGCATTGACGCTATGGCAGCACTCACCGCTTGTGCAGATTGCAGGTTTAGCTTCACTGCACCCGCTTCGGTTTTATGCGCTAGCTTGGCGCTAACCATTTTTAGCACCAGAGGATAACCAATCTCATCAGCAGCTATTTCTGCATTTTCAGCGGTCACTAATCGACCCGCAGGAATGGCAATACCTCCTGCCTGCAATATCAGCTTACCGTCATATTCATTGAGATAAGTAGACTGGCTTGCAGTCGCATGGCTACGCTGTACAAGGGTAAGAGGCTGGGCTGCCTCCAAGATTTCCGCCCGTCGTT
>JBMZDT010000188.1:0-5023 GCA_049614505.1 Leucothrix sp. | reverse complement strand
GCCGCTGACCTTTATGGTAAAACTCAACGTTGTGTGGGGTATGACGATAGGCTGGGGGTAATAATCGGGTACTTGCGGTGCCACTCATATTGGATTGTCCCGCCATTAGGTACACGCGCTGCACAGCAAAGGCTGAACTGGTGTGTAAGCTACTGTAAAGCAGCAATCCAAAACTAAGGTATTTTATGGTCTTCATGGCTTAAATCCTTTTAGCAATGAAATAGTTGTGCAGCTCTGAGGTTAATCGGGGGGAATTAACGTTGGTCATGGAGTGCTGCTATTTTTAGTTGTTACAAAGAGGTAGACATAAATTTGAGGTTTTAATTCAAAGCAATATCTTGTGATCACGGATTTGTAATGTCTTAAATTTCGGGTACTTAAAGCAACTGATTGATGTCAAATCCTTTCCTAGTGGCGCAAGTGTTGCTGACAGAGAAGTAATAGGCATTGAAAACGACCAGCCATTGGGATATATCTTAGTCATTCTTTGAGGTTAGCGTGTAGGTAGGTCAGTGATGCAATGGTTTTATGGGCTGCTATTGGGCATGCTGTTTAGTCAAGCAATTGCCAATACAGCAGTGTTGGATATAGCACACCGTGGCTATGCTGCAATTAATCCTGAGTCAACGCTGCAAGCCTTTCGAAATGCCCATGAGCTAGGTGCTGATGGAATCGAATTCGATGTCAGGCAAACGCAGGATGGTGTCTTGGTTGTATCGCATGATCCTAATATTCCCGCCTTAAACAACCGCCCTTTAGAAAACATTGCGTTTTCGGAGCTGTATATGGCAACTGAAATACCTAGCTTGGACGCTGTGCTCCTGTTTGCTAAGCAGTCAGGGCAAACGGTGTGGCTTGAAATCAAACAAAGTCATCGTTACCCCAACATCATTGAGCGTGTATTAAATCAGATTAATTACTATGAGCTAGCTGAAGTAACGGTCATACAAAGTTTTAATCATACCGATTTGTATACAATACATCGTAAGCAACCGGGGCTTAATTTATTAGCGCTCTATGTCAATAACTTTAGTTTACGTAGTGTAGCGACTTACATTAATTTTGTGGGGCTGCCCATTGTGAATCGCTACTTAGATTCTTCAATGATTGAAGCGTTACACCAATCGGGGAAACAAGTCATTTTTTGGCGGCGTAATCATCTATCTGAAAATCGACAGCGCCTGCAATCATTTATTGACGCAGGCGCTGATGGGTTTATGTTAGATCGACCGTTAAAGGTAATTATGCAAGCGCATTAGCTTCCTTAGTAAGTGATGTTGGCTGGCTATTCTCTGTAACCGTTGATTGTTGGGCAATACAGTAACGATTACGCCCTGTTTTCTTGGCTTGGTAAAGTGCATCATCAGCAAGCCCTAGCCACTGCTTTGCAGAGGTCGCCTTTGCCAGTTCTGCAATCCCCAGTGATATGGTGACTTTTTGTTTTTCAAACAGCTGGCTTCGTTCAACTCTAATGCGAATGTTTTCAGCAAGGACACTAGCTTCTTCTAAATTAGTGTCTTCTGCGATAAGGACAAATTCCTCACCCCCATAGCGATAGATTTGATCAGAAACACGCACCACACTGTGCAGCAGGTCAGAGATACTAATGAGGATCTGATCGCCAATGCCATGCCCATAAGTGTCATTAATTTTTTTGAACCGATCGATATCCATTATAATAATGGAGGCACTGATTGCCTTACGATGGTGCTTGCTGATGAGTAACTGCATCGCATCATCCAGTGCTCTGCGATTCCAAGCCCCCGTTAGGCCATCTCTAGCGGCGAGCTTTGAGAGCTCTATGTGCTGGCGTTGGGCAATGATGGTAAAGGTGTAGCCCAACATGCAAAGCAACACCAAATTAGTGTAAATAAGAATAACTTCGTGACTCCCTAATGTGGGGTAGAGGGCGGGCAGTAGCATAAACATCGTGATGATACTAAGTGTGGAAGCCGTTCTGGAATTCAAAATACAAAAGCAAGATAACGTAACGGGGTACGCCCAGTAAATGAGAGAGGGGCCTTTAATATGAACCGCAACTACGGTTACGCTAAGGAACAATAAGCACATTATGATAGCTGGTAGCTCTATTTTATGCGTACGCCAAACGTATACAAAGAGCCCTTGAATGCTTATCGCTAAGCAGGATTCAATAAATGCTAATAAGTAGTCGCCTTCTAAAAAGCGGTACACTGTAAAAGGTATAAACCCGATAACGCCTAGCATGCAGGCAATCAGGACGATTTTTTCTTTATAAGTCCGTTCGTTCAACAATATATCCCCTAGGTTTTTAAGGATATTATTGAACCTTAGCTGAATACTGGGTTTACCAAAATTAAAGGCCATAAATTATCCGATCTGTGGTATCAATAGCGTTTTACCTTAACAAGACAGCGGGCAGTATGTGTGAACCAAACTCACCTAAAGCGGCTATAGAATTTTCAGCATTTGATACACCGCTGTTGCAGGGCACTAATCTAATTGAAGCTAGTGCAGGGACAGGTAAAACATTTTCGATTGCGATGTTGGTGCTGCGTTTTATCGTTGAACAAAAGCTAAGTATTGAAGAGATACTTGTGGTGACGTTCACTAAAGCAGCCACACAAGAACTTCGCGTGCGCATAAGAAACCGCTTGCAGGATTTGCGGGGTTATTTGTTAAACCCTTCATCAGCTGACAACTTGGATGAAGCATTCATGCAGTGGGCCGATCAGCTAGAAGACCCTCAAGCCATTATTAGCCAGATCACTCAAGCACTTGCTGCGATTGATAACGCCGCAATCTTTACGATTCACGGTTTTTGTCAACGCATGCTAAAGCAATATGCGCTGGAAAGTGGTCAGCTGTTTGATACAGAGTTGACCGCAAATCTTGATGCCTTGGAACAGTCGATTGCTGAAGATTATTGGCGCAAGCAACTGTATGCCGCACCCGCTTTTAAAGCGGCCTTATTGAGTAGTCGTTTTAAAACACCAGAGGCATTGTTTAATAGCATCAAACCCATCAATGCGACCATGATGATTGTTCCTGAAAGGCAAGCTATCGATCCGTTGGTTGAGCAGGCAGAGATGAGTTGTACATCACTGATTACTCAAATTGAGGCTGCGCTAATTGAACCACTGAAGCGGCTGATTGCAGAGCAAAGCAATTGTTTTCGAACGGCATTTCTAGCGGATTTTGAGCAACTTGCTAAAGGAGTAATGTCTTGGGTCGCATCAGGAAAAGTAGAAAAGGTACCGCTTGCGACCTTGCAAAAGCTAAGTTTTGAGGCATTGGCTGATGCCGTGCATGGCAGTAAAGCACCTAAAGACAGCTCGCTTAGCTTAGAGGAACGCAAAGCCTTATTTTTGCGTAATGCAGGCCTTTCTGAAATTAGCGATCTAGAACATTTACTCAATCAAACTAAGCAGTTAATGATTGCACTGCGTTTAGGGCTGTTTGATTACATCCAGCAACACTTGGACGATCAAAAAGATATGCGTAACGTGTTGTCTTATGATGATTTGATTAGCCGTTTAGCAAAGGCGGTTGCGGGTGATGACAATTTATTAACGGCATCACTACGTCGCCAGTTCCGTGTGGCTTTGATTGATGAGTTTCAAGATACCGACCAGCAACAATGGGATATTTTTTCTGGGGTCTATCATACACAAGCACACTACCTTTATTTGATTGGCGATCCCAAGCAGGCGGTTTATAAGTTTCGTGGCGCAGATATCTATTCGTACCTTGCTGCCAAGCAGGTGGCAAACCGTGCTTATACGCTGGAGAACAATTACCGTTCAGCACCTGTGTTGATTAAGTCGGTCAATTATTTGTATTCCAAAACGCCCCATCCCTTTTTACTAGAAAATATTCCTTACTACGCGGTTAAAGCAGGTAAGCCCGATAATCCATGGCTTGCAGGCGAATCTCAAGGACTTGTGCTGTGGTGTTTAGAGGATAATCTTGATAAAAAAACGGGCTACTGGACCAGTGGTGCAGCAAAGCAAGCGATACGCCGTTCGGTTGTTAATGAGGTCGTGCGTTTATTGCAAGTGACAGATGAGTCCGGTCAGTTTTTACGCCCGCAAGACATTGCAATCTTAGTAAGAGGCAATGAAGAGGCGGCAAATTACCAACGGGCGATGCAGCAGGCTCGGGTACCTGCGGTAATTAACAGTAAAAACTCTGTATTTGACTGTGAAGAGGCAGACTACCTCAAGCACTTGCTAACCGCTTTAGAGCGACCGACAGATTTACAGAGGCTGCGTCGAGCCTTGGTAGTGCCTTGGTTTGATTTGGATGGGCAGGCGTTTGAGGCACTTTGCCGAGATGACTTTGCTCTACAGCAGTACATGGTGACGTTTCAGGGCTTCCAACAACGTTGGCAGGAACAGGGTTTGATGGCGATGATGCGGGCATTGCTAAGTCATTATCAGATTTTACAAAACCTTAGCCAGAAAGCGTCAGCCGAGCGGCGTATCACCAATTTACAGCACCTGTTAGAGATTATTCAGCAGGTTGTGTTGGATCAACGATTGGATATCAATAAAACCTTAGCGTGGCTTAAACAAGCTATTCAAGGTGAGCATCGTGATGAAGGCACAGAGTTACGCTTAGAGCAGGATGAGGCCGCTGTTAATATTGTCACTATTCACAGCTCAAAAGGGCTTGAATACCCGGTGGTATTTGTTCCAGAGCTTTGGAATGAGCGTAAGGCCAAGCATTCACCCTCTGTGAATGATGTGGTGATCTGCCATCAAGATGGGCAGCTAATGGCTGATTTAGGCTCTGTTAAACAAATGGCGCATTTTGAGCAGGCACAATTTGAGGAGCAGGCTGAAGACTTACGGCTGTTGTATGTCGCCATCACACGAGCAGCCAACCGCTGTTACCTGCCTTGGGCAACGGTGCGTAGTGAGAAGAAAGATAATCAGTCGGCCTTTGCCTACCTGTTGCAAGGCCATGACGGTAAAGACTGGCAAGACAAATTATATCAACTGGCTCGTGAGAATGAGGGAATTGATTTTGCAATTATTCC
>JBMZDT010000187.1:0-5033 GCA_049614505.1 Leucothrix sp. | reverse complement strand
CCTGACAGTGGCATCCGAAATATTGAGGACTTACAAAAACTGGCAAGCACCGCAAATCTAAGCTTTATTCATGACTATGCAATGCCAGCAAACAATCGCATTTTGGTTTGGCAAAAATAACAAAGCCAGCAACGTCCACTGCTGGCTTTTTCAAGCAATCACATCGATTAGCCGATGCGTTTAGCCTGCGATATCCTGGCCGGTCTTCTCCCAGTCAGCTAAAAACGCTGCTAACCCTTTGTCAGTCAACGGGTGCTTAACCAAAGAACGTAGGGTTGATGGTGGAATGGTTGAAACATCTGCGCCAATTAACGCAGCGATTTTCACATGACTCACTGAACGAATCGAGGCCACTAAAATCTCTGTTTTAAAATCGTAGTTGTCATAAATTGTGCGGATTTCTTGAATCAGATCCATGCCATCGGTTCCGATGTCATCAACACGCCCTACAAAAGGTGAGATGTACGTGGCGCCCGCTTTGGCAGCCAGCAACGCCTGATTGGCCGAGAAGCACAAGGTCACATTGGTTTTATGGCCAGCATCTGTCAACGACTTACAGGCTTTCAGACCATCCAGCGTCAAAGGCAACTTAATGCAAATATTGTCAGCAATATCGCCTAACACTTCAGCTTCTTTCATCATCTGCTCATATTCAGTCGCAGCGACTTCAGCCGACACAGGGCCATCAACAATACTACAAATTTCTTTAGTGACTTCGATAATGTCACGACCAGATTTGAGGATAAGTGAAGGGTTCGTTGTTACCCCGTCGACCAAACCTAACGCATTTAACTCTCGAATGTCATCAACGTCTGCCGTATCAACAAAAAACTTCATATCTAAACCTTATAATTCACAACTATTAAAATTTTTGACCCTTTTGGTCTTGGCTTTACGCGTTTTATAATGAACTACCGCGCATCGCGTATCTTCGATAATAGCGAGTATTGATAAGCAACAAAAGCAAATCTGCTGCCAGACTTAAGTTAATATCAGCTGTCGCTTAACGTTTGGTAATCTCAATTTATAAAAATTTGGTGCAGAATACTAACTGGCTCGAGATTGACCACTATTTAGTCATTATTCGAGCAACCTTATGGACATTCGCTAAACAACAGGGGCTTAACTCATGAAACGTATCACACCCATTCTTTTGACGGCACTGTCAGTCGTTACCTTGTCACTCTCCGTCTCGACCTACGCAGACAATACGGACAGCGATGGTTTTATTATTTTTGGAGCCCAGACTAGCGATGCCTCCACAACGGCTGCAAAGGCACCTGCTGCTAGCACAGAGGTTAGCGTAAACGCTAAGCCAAGTGTTGAAACAGCCGCTAAGGTTGAGGTGATTGAAGAAAAACCCGTCGTAAAACCAAAAGCTAAAAAGAAGGTTGCTAAAAAAGCTAAACGCAAGGTTCAAAAACGAGCAAAGCGCACAAAACGTTCGACTCGCAGCAAACGCATCACTAGGGCACAGCGTAATAAAAGCTTGAGGAAAGCAAAAAGCTACCGTATTCGTAGGGGCGACACGCTTTACCGCATTTCAGTAAGATCTGGAGTCAGCCTAAACCGTCTAATGCGTCTGAATAAACTAAAAGGCAGCAAAAAGCATAAGATTCAAGCGGGGCAACGCATCCGCCTTCGCTAATACCGACCCATTTCAGGGCGTATAACATGATTTGCTATACGCCTGTTGCTTCATCATCATCCAAAATTCCTCTTTAACGGCCTGATAACTTAAACTGCCTAACAACGTGAGCTCGGCTATAATGCGCCGTTTCTAGCATTTTTATCCAAGTGGTATCACCATGTCTCAGGTGTTTGGCGTCCTCTTCCCTGTCTTTTCAATTATCTTCATTGGCTACCTTTATGGTCGCTGGCGGCCTAGTGATATTGGCACCGTCAATCGCATGAATATCGATGTCTTTGTGCCCGCCTTGGTAATCAATTCATTAATGAGCAGTCAGTTTGACCTGTGGTCTTATCGCTGGTTATTGCTAGCAGGCATTGGTGTTGTCATCTTTTCTGGTTTAGTTGCCTGGGCCATTGCTCACTGGCGCAAACTCTCATTTCCTGTCTTTGTCCCTACCATGATGTTTAATAACTGTGGGAATATGGGACTGCCCATCGCTGTCCTAGCGTTTGGTGACTCTGCCCTACCTGCTGCGCTTGTACTATTTTTATGCAGCAACTGCCTGCATTTCACGTTAGGCACCCGATTGGTGGGTGGGAAAATTTCTTGGCTACAGCTACTGCTCATGCCCATTAACTTGGCAACGATTATTGGCATCACGCTAAGCATTACACAATTTCAACTACCAGACGCTGTTGCTTTACCCGTTAAAATGCTAGGTGAGATCTGTATTCCACTCATGTTATTTACTCTAGGGATTCGCATGATTGATGTGAATTTTGATGCTTGGCGTATTGGCGTGCTTGGTTCTGTGATCAGACCCTTATCCGGCCTCATCGCTGCCATGTTACTTATTTGGCTTATCCCTCTTGATTCGATTCAACAGCAGCAACTGCTACTCTTTTCGGTGCTCCCCCCTGCCGTATTGAACTACATGATGGCTGAACGCTTTAACCAAGACCCTGTCAGCGTTGCCTCGATGGTCGTGTTAGGCAATGCTACATCAGTGATCACTTTATTTGCCATGCTCTACTACCTCAAAATCTAACGTATCAAGCTATTAGCAGCGGTGCATCACATGGTATTATTCCGCCCCGCGTAAACACTCAACCACCCTACCGCAGCAGGTATTGATTATGAGCAAAGCCCTAGAGATTTCCGGCTTAAACAAGACGTATAAAAACGGATTTACCGCATTAAACAAAGTCAGCTTATCCGTTGAAAAAGGGGATTTTTTTGCACTGCTCGGCGCTAATGGTGCAGGCAAATCAACCTTAATTGGCATCATCTCATCACTCGTTAATAAATCCGATGGTGATGTAACAATTCATGGCTATGATTTGGGAACACAGCGCAGCGAAGCCAAAGCCATGATTGGTTTAGTGCCTCAGGAATTTAACTTTAATGTGTTTGAGCCCGTTGAAGAAATTTTACTGAATCAAGCGGGCTACTATGGGGTTCCTCGCAAAGAAGCCAAAGTCAGAGCACAGCAGTTGCTTGAGCAATTGGAGCTGTGGGATAAACGCAAAAGCATGGCGAGTGAATTATCGGGCGGCATGAAACGACGCCTAATGATTGCGCGTGCGTTAATTCACCGACCCAAATTACTCATATTGGATGAGCCAACAGCGGGAGTCGACATTGAAATTCGCCGCTCAATGTGGGACTTCTTAAAGCAACTGAATGCTGCTGGCATTACCATCATTCTCACCACCCATTATTTAGAAGAAGCGGAAAGCCTGTGTCGTAATATTGCGATTATTAACAAGGGCGATATTGTGGAAAACACCACCATGAAATCCCTGCTATCTCGACTCCAAACGCAAACCTTTGTCCTGGATTTAAAAGAACCACTTCAGACACTCCCCCCAACGGATGAATTCGACCTTCGCCAAATAGATGAGAACACACTAGAGGTTGAATTAGATAAAGAACGTTCTATCAACCGTATCTTTGATGTACTCAACGCACACAATATTCGAGTCGACAGCTTGCGTAACAAGACCAACCGACTGGAAGAATTATTTATAAACTTGGTTCAGGAAAGTAACACCAACCAAGCAGCTGAGGCGGTAGCAGCATGACATTACAAGATCAGATGACGGCGTTAAAAACCATTCTCATAAAAGAAATATTCCGCTTTACGCGCATCTGGGTGCAAACCATTTTGCCCCCTGCGATCACGATGGCCTTGTACTTTGTGATTTTTGGTAAGCTGATTGGCGGCGCTATCGATACCAGCGCGTCGGATGGCTACAGCTATATCGACTACATTGTGCCTGGCTTAATCATGATGTCGGTGATTACCAACTCCTATTCCAATGTTGTGTCGTCGTTTTACAGTGCTAAGTATCAAGGCCATATCCAAGAACTCTTGGTTTCGCCGACGCCCAATCTCATTATTCTTTTTGGGTTTATTGGTGGCGGTGTCGTCCGTGGCTTGCTCGTTGGAGCAGTAGTGACGTTGGTATCATTATTTTTCACTGACCTCTCAGTACAGAACCCATTCCTGACTATTCTGACATTGATACTCACTTCCATACTGTTCGCGACAGCAGGCTTGATCAATGCAGTCTATGCAAAGTCCTTTGATGATATTAGCATCGTACCTGTATTCGTCCTCACCCCGCTAACGTACCTAGGTGGCGTGTTTTACTCTATTAAATTGCTATCGCCATTCTGGCAAACCGTGTCTTTGGTTAACCCCGTTTTATACATGGTCAACGGCTTCCGCTATGGCATTTTAGGCGTCTCTGATATCAATATTTACATCAGCCTCGTCATTATTTTAGTGTTTAGCGGCATCCTGTTTAGTATTGCCTATTTCTTATTGAATAAAGGTGTGGGCATTCGTACTTGAGCCCTTGGTTTGATTACCCGACACAGCAATGGCGAGAGCGGCACGCCGTTGTTGTCGGTGCGGGGATTGCAGGCTGCCAGATTGCTTGGCACCTAGCAAAACTGGGCTGGCGAGTGACGTTACTTGAGCGGGAAAACCAAATCAGCTCGCAAGCTTCGGGTAATTTAGCAGGCATTATTTCGCCACTGATGTCCGCAAAACCCAATAAGACCGAGGCATTTTATTTACACGCTTTTGAGTACACCCTTCAGCACTTAAAGGCGCTTAAGGCCGCTGGTTTGGATGTTGACTGGTTCGACTGTGGTGTATTACAACTCGCACACTCTGAGCGTGAATTACAGCGCTGGCATACGCTTTACGCTAGGCAACTTCCTACTGACTTTATACAGCACTTGGATGCAGAACAGGCCACTAAAATGGCAGGCATTCCTTGCCACTACCCAGCAAACTACTTTCCACAAGCAGGCTATATAAACCCAGCATCTTGGTGTCGGGCACTGATTAATGACAGTGACTGCCAACTGCTGACATCAACACAAG
>JBMZDT010000186.1:0-5056 GCA_049614505.1 Leucothrix sp. | reverse complement strand
TTTATTTTCAAGGTCATCCTGAGTATGACAGCATTAGTTTGCTTAAAGAGTATAAGCGGGAAGTCATGCGATTCTATACGACTGAGCGAAGTGACTATCCGCCATTCCCTGAAAACTTCCTAGATATAACCAGTCAGGCGGTATTTGATGAATATCAAGCGTTGGTAAAAAGTAGCATGAAGGAAGGTAAGGCAATGCCAGATTTTCCAGAGCATATTGTTCTGCCAAGAATACAAAACACCTGGCATGACTCAGGCTTAGCAGTGATTGGCAATTGGATGGGACTGGTCTACCAAATTACCAACACTGACCGTAAGCGCCCCTTGATGGATAGCCTCGACCCCCAGAACCCACTTGGGATCGAGCTTGCTTAGACTCTTTTTTTATTTCATTTTTGTAATAACTATTAATTATTAAACGTCATGTTGGCAAGCTTATGGTAAGTTAAAGCTCCAAATTAGTTTCTATAATTAAATATTATATGAGAAAAAAACTAGCTGTATTAGGCTGGCGTGAATATGTAGATCTGCCTGATTTACAGATCAGCGGAGTAAAAGCCAAAATTGATACAGGTGCCAAAACGTCCTGCATTCACGCGTTTGCAGTAGAAACATTTGAAAAAGACAACGAGGTTTGGGTGCGCTTTGGGGTACACCCTAATCAAGGCGACCGTGTCACAGAGGTCTGGTGTGAATCACGCGTGGTGGACTATCGAGAGGTAACAGATTCTGGTGGTCACACAGAAATGCGCTATGTAATTGCCTCAACCTTAGTGATTGGCAGGCATGTGTTTGAAGCAGAAATTACCCTGACTAACCGAGATAATATGCGTTTTCGCATGCTACTTGGGCGCAGGGCAATGAAAGGGCGCTTTGCTGTTAATCCGGGCGCGTCTTATCGGCAGGTTAAATTATCGGGCTAGAGACCGGTAATCCCCACTCGGTACTTTCGGTGTGTAGAGTCTCCAGGCTCTCCAAAGGTTCATTGCTCCCTTCAAAACGTGCGATGTGGAATACGGCATCACCTTCGTTAGCCAAAGGTAGGTTGGTTCGGCCGATTAAAATCCCTGGGAACTCTGCTTTAATGACTTGTTCCTGAATGCCAAATGGATCAGAAATGGTGCCTAACGTTTGCCCTGCAGCAATAGAGCTACCTAGTCCCACCGTTGCACGCAGTATGCCACTGCGTTCAGCACGCACCCATTGTGAGGAGTTCGCCGTCACGCTCTTTGAACTGGCTTTCTTGCGACTAGGGCGCAACATACCGAGCTCTCGCATAACATTCAGCACACCGCGCGCACCAATACGAATGGACGATTCTTCAAAGCGCAGCGCCTCGCCCGCTTCGTATAGCAAAATAGGGATGCCCTGCTCGTCAACATAATGGCGCAGTGAGCCGTCTCTAAGGTTGGTATTGAGCACCACAGGCGCATCAAATGCCTCTGCCAAACGTGCCGTTTCAGGGTTTTGTAGCTGGGCCCGTATCTGTGGCAAATTGTCACGGTGAATAGCAGCAGTGTGCAAATCAATGCCACAATCAGATTTTAAGACGATCTCGCTCACAAATAAATTAGCGAGGCGGCTGGCGACTGAGCCATGACTATTGCCTGGAAAGCAACGATTCAGATCGCGTCGGTCAGGTGTGTAGCGTGACTGTGCAAGAAACCCTTGTACATTGACAATGGGTACCGCAATGAGTGTGCCGCGAATGTTATCTAAACCTTTATAATCCAAAACGCGCCGTACAATCTCGACCCCGTTAATTTCATCGCCATGGATGGCGGCACTGAGAAAAAGGGTGGGTCCCGGTTTTTTACCACGAATCACTTGCACTGGCATTTTGAGTGAGGTGTGTGTGTAAAGGTCGGTAACCGGAAGTTCAATGGTGCGTCGCTCGCCAGGTGAAATGACGTATTCCCCAAGCGTAAGCAGATCGTGTTTTATCGTTTTCATCGATTTGCTGTCTCTATTTTTAAGCCCTATGGTTATTAGTCAAACTTTAACCGATTTGGTTTATTAAAGTTGTCAATAACCTTGTATTAAAAATAGCACTAATTAAGAGACAAAGGGAGAATTTATTGCTGAGAAGTCATTGGGCAAAGAAAAGGGGTGTTAGAACACCCCTAATTTCTTTTGACTTGTTTCAGGATTGCAGCTTATTTTTGTTATTAGCTAGCGATGTATTCTTATTGATCTATTTTTTGTTGTGCTTCGTTTGGCTAATGCTTCATCTTGAAACTGAGTTCACTATACCGTTCGTCGGGTGAACGGTATATGAACAACTGCTAATTAATTAAACAATTAACCTTTACCTCTCCACGGGATAGTGCGGTGAATAATGAACCGCATAATCAGGTCAAAGATAAGGCCCAATAATCCAAGCAATATAATCGTCATCCAGATGATTTCGTAGTCAGATTGTTTACGTGCCACGTTCTCAACAAAACCGATTCCTGTCGTACCTGCCAACATTTCGGCAGCAACCAACGTTCCCCAACAAACACCAATCGCGATACGAATACCGGTTAGTATCTCAGGTAGTGAGTTTGGTAGGATCACTTTACGAACAATCTGGTACGTGCTGGCACCTAGTGAGTGTGCCGCATGAACTTTGGATAATTGAGTACCCGTTGCACCAGTACGTGCTGAAACGACCATAATGGCAAATGCAACCATAAACAGTAAGAAGATCTTACCGTCATCTTGAATACCAAAAATCGTCAATATTAGTGGTGCCCAAGCAAGTGGTGGAATAGGGCGGTAAAGCTCAATCATCGGATCAAAAAAGCCTTTACCGAAGCGCGATAGACCCATGTACAAGCCAAGCGGAACACCCAATATGATACCAAAGAATAAACCTGCTAAGACACGCATCATTGAGTCCCAAATGTGCCCAATCGGCACAGGTACCATCATTGACTCATAATCACCCGTTGCGAACTTGTAAACCTTGTTCTTAAAGTTGGTGAGTACTGTTCCCTTATCATCATGACGAGGGTATTCGCCAGGTACTAGATCAGCAATCCAATCAGGGACTAGGATTTCTAGCACTTGGCCAATCGGCTTCATCTCATACCACAGTAGTGGGATGTTTTTGTAACCAATGTCAGGATCAGCCATCTTTACAAAGGTATTCCAAGTATCCGATGGTTTTGGTAACCAACGACCCGAGCCTTGCTCAGAACAGGCACGGTTACCTGCAAGAATTTCACCGCCAGGCATTGCAAACATGTCGATGTAACGCAGCGAGCCTTGTTCACTTTTCTGTACATCATCAAGATTAATCAGTGCATCTTCAACTGACTGTGTCATGGCGCTTGGGAAAATCTTACCATCATCAATTCGGCGATAAATTTTCTCAATTTGCTTCACTAAATCCTTACGTTCAGCGGTAATAGCATCACCTTCAGATTCATCAATCTCAAAGCTCTTGTAGCGTGTTTTTAGTGCCTCAAGCTTTGTTGTAATGCCCTCACCATTGTTGCGAATCTTGGAGAAGTCTTTAGAAATGCCATCCATTACTTCACTAGCTTGTGCGAACTTATAACCAAGATCCGTCATTGGCATGGGAGGGATTTCTGTGCTGGTTGCTCCCCATGCTGGTTGCTTCAGGGCTTCTGCACGATCAGGGTCAGCAGTGCTGGGGTAGTTGTCATCAGCAATGTTTTTTGCAAGCTCATCAATACGTGTTGCTATTGCATCAAGCTTGCCTGCCGTAGCAGGATCCATCAACTTAGGATCAGCTTGTGCAGCCAATGCCGCACGCATTTCAGTGATGATTGAGGCCAGCTCTGTGCGATCCGCCTCTGCAAAATTCGTTGCGGCCAGTTTCGACTCAAGCAAGTCCATTTGACCGTAATCACGCTCTAATAGTGCGGTGCCTCTGAGTAGGCGGTCATTAAGAGGAAAGGCTGAGCGAATCGGGTTAGCTGTGCGATTAAGCTTGGCAACCTGACATAGCTCATTGGCCGCTTTGGGAAAAAAGGCGCGGCCTGCATCCCACGAAAAATAGAGCCAAATAATTAAAATACTGGAGACGCCTGCAACAATCCAGTGCCAGCCTCCCAGCGCACGACTTGGATTACCAAAGACGGCATCCGTGACTTCGGTTCGGATGAGTCTCCGACCGTAAATAATGGACCCGATGAAGAGCCCAATTAAAACAAGAAATATAATTCCAACAATCATTGTGATTTATCCCGAAATTTTCATAATCTGCGGTTAACCGCGAAGTTTACTGGCTGCTTAAGCAGCATCGCTCTTACCCATAATCTCTTCTTCCATATCCCAGATCATGGTGAGGATTTCTTCGCGGGTCTCAGTGAAGTGCGAACTATTTTTGATTTCTCTCGGATCCGTTGTTAATCCTTCCTCGGCAAAAGGAAGCCTGTATTCTTTATGTAGGCGACCCGGTCGAGGAGCCATAACAAATAAACGCTCACCGAGTAGCAACGCTTCTTCGACCGAGTGTGTGATAATCATGATTGTCTTGCCAGTTTCTTTCCAAATCTTGAGTACCAGCGTTTGCATTTTTTCCCGCGTTAAGGCATCCAATGCACCAAGGGGTTCATCCATCAGAATTAGGTCAGGGTCATTAATTAAGCAACGGGCCAATGCGACACGCTGTTGCATGCCTCCTGATAGTTGGTAGGTCGGGGTGTTGCCAAAGCCTTGCAGACCAACGATATCTAACCACTCTTCAACTTTCTTAGCCGTTTCTTTCTTATTGGCCCCCTTCATGCGTAAACCGAAGTTTACATTCTCAGCGACAGTCAGCCACTCAAACAGTGCACCTTGCTGAAAAACCATGCCACGGTTCAAACCCGGCCCTGAAATTTCTTCGTCGCCTAGATAAAACGCACCGCCAGTTGGACGGTTAAATCCAGCAATAATGTTTAGTAGTGTTGTCTTTCCACAACCAGAGGGGCCGAGGACTGATAATAATTCGCCCTGTTTTAATGTGAAACTCACGTCTTTCAACGCATGAACGGTTCCACCCCCCTTAGTATTGAAAACCATATTGACTTTATCGGCAATTAGGTCGCTCATGAAGTCTA
>JBMZDT010000185.1:0-5079 GCA_049614505.1 Leucothrix sp. | reverse complement strand
CCTTGCACCGTGACGCAGTTAGATGACGAACAGTGGCACGTGTGTTTTGAGGATTTACAACGGGCTATCGCACCAGGCCAGTCCGTTGTGTTTTATCAAGACGACGTTTGCCTTGGCGGTGGCATTATTGATTCCATGCAAAAAACTTGTAATTAAGTT
This sequence comes from Leucothrix sp., assembly GCA_049614505.1. Lineage (GTDB taxonomy): Bacteria > Pseudomonadota > Gammaproteobacteria > Thiotrichales > Thiotrichaceae > Leucothrix. The sequence goes on along the minus strand of JBMZDT010000185.1, from coordinate 4,920 downwards.
AGGCTACTACAACCCAATATTTAAGCAGATAAACGACCTTGGAAAATTCTACACGCAACCGCACCATCGCCCTCGCCGCCCTGTTTCAGTGTGTCGACGCTGTCATTAAACTTGCCAATGAAGGAACTTGTGATAGCGAGGTTTTTGAATCTTGTATCAACAGTATTTTGATTGATGATGCGTTAAGTGCTGAGGCACTGTACGGCGGATTGCCTAAGCTAAGCACGGGTTTCACCTCATTAATGTACCAATTAGGCAGTGGTGGCCGTGGCCCGGATGGGCAAGCGAAGCAATTGGATGCGACGCAATACTCTATTAACGTCTTGGCATTGGAAAAAAAGCTGTCTAATAATCCAGAAGTCTTTAAAAAGCTTATTGATGGCATTACAGATGCACAGAAACAGTTAGAATTTTTCCCAGCTACACATACCAATATGATTGCCCGCTTGGCTGATTTATATTCCAACACGATCAGTACGCTAGGGCCGCGCATTATGATCAGGGGTGAGCAAAATCACCTGACCAATACTGAAAATGCGTCAAAGATGCGCGCGCTGTTACTGGCAGGTATTCGCGCTGCCTTACTGTGGAATCAAGCGGGCGGCACACGTTGGAAGCTACTGTTTGAGCGCGGTAAAATGCAGCGCGAAGCAGAGCAACTGATTGCTTAGTCCAGGCATTTTTTGAAAATACGTCAAACAGACAGTCGCTTCTGAACCATTTGGGCCTCACGCTGTTCTCGCTGCTGCTGTTTTTGCTCCGCTTCAGCACGCATGCGCGCGAGTCGTTCTAGCGTTTGCTGTTCTTTTTTATCAGCTGGCAGCTGACTCGGTGAGCAGTAATGTGCGATTGCCTTTAGTAGATGAGCAAAATCAACCTCTTGCTTATCATCAAGATCCCAAGCACTTAAATCCGCTTGATCAAACGCTGCATACTCTGCGGGTACAGAGCCGTTTCGTGTTAGTACAGAAATAAGGGTATCCTGCTGTTTCGCCTGCTTGGCATCTAACAATACCCAATGATCATCAACCGCTGTCTCAGACCAAACGGCCAAGGTACACTTAGTCTCTGTTAACGCGTGTTGGCTATCCGTTCTAATATTATCGCCCGGCACAACTGCATGATCCCACCAAACAGAGTAGCCTTCTGATGCTAAGGCCATCGCTAATTTTGACACCCAATAGCGCTCGCGCATGCTATACGTAATATAAAGATCAGCCATCAGTCCGTTCCTATTGTCGCTTATTGTGTGAACAATGATAGCGTTACAAACAGTTCACCATTGCACCGCTAGACGAGTGGTCAAACGTTCATCATGTATTATCTTTTAAAACAAGCGGTAGCCCTGCAACAATTAATTCAACCCGATCAGCCTGCGCGGCAATGTCTTGATGTAAACGCCCGGCAATATCGACGTAGTCACGCGTCAACGCGCCCATGGGAATAATCCCCATACCAACTTCATTGCTGACGAAAATAACGTCACCACGGATGTTTTTTAATGCGTTAAAAAAATCTTGCTGCGCGTCAACCAATTGACTTTCTGCATCCTCCTCGCACAATAAGTTGGTCACCCACATTGTCAAGCAATCAACTAACACTGTGTTACCCGCCGTTGCGTATTGCTCAAGCACGGCACCTAGCTGTAACGGACATTCAACCGTTTTCCACTGTGCTGGTCGGCTTTGTTGATGCGCCGATATACGCTGCGCTGTCGCCTCATCATGAACCTGCGCTGTCGCGACATAAACAACGGGTTGCTTGCTGTGCTTAGCTAGATTCTCAGCGTAATTGCTTTTCCCTGAGCGTGCCCCACCCAGCACTAATGATATCGTCATATAAATCCCTCTCTTACTAAATACTTACCTTCTCGATAACTCACGATAGGTTTCACCTATTTCATGTTAGGCTGCGCAGTTCATTTTCCATCGACAGTCCAGAGTCCATGTCTTTTACCCACCAGCTACAAGCCTTATTGGTTACTGCCATTTGGGGCACTAATTTTGTCTTTATCCATATCGGACTGCAAGAGCTACCCCCATTTACCTTCGCAACGTTACGCTTTGCGTTAGCGGCTTTCCCACTGATTTTATTCTTACCTAAGCCCAATATCCCATGGAAGTACCTAATCGCTTTTGGTGTTTTTATTGGTTTTGGGCAATTTGGCTTTTTGTTCTGGGCGATGCAGGACAATATCACACCCGGTCTCGCCTCATTAGTCGTACAAACTCAAGTATTTTTTACTATCTTGCTAGCAACTTGGTTGTTCTCAGAAGGCGTTAAGTCCATTCAAATAGTTGCCCTAGTGATTAGTTTTTCAGGGTTGATGCTCATTGGGCTGTTTACGGATGGTCAGACAACAATACTCGGCTTGTTTATGGTTTTATTCGCTGCATTTTGCTGGGCCAGCGGTAACCTAATCGTTAAAAAAGTGGGTAAAGTCGACTTAATCGCTTTTCTAGCATGGTCTTCTATTTTCTCAGTGCCACCGTTACTGCTCATGGCGTTCTATTTGGAAGGCAGCACGTTGATGTTAAGCAGCATTACTCAAGCATCAGCCCAAGCGTGGCTGGTCGTTGTATGGCAAACCGTTGGTAACACGTTGATCGGTTATGGGCTTTGGAACGGTTTATTGCATCGCTATCCAGCAGCAGCGATTGCCCCTTGGGCATTGCTCGTACCCGTCTTTGGAATGTCTGCTTCCGCCTTATTTTTAGATGAGGTATTGCCGTGGTGGAAAATGCTTGCGGCGACTTTAATTATTAGCGGGCTGGTTATTAACTTATTCGCCAACCGCCCAATGCAAAAGCTGCATATACAGAGCAAAAATACTTAAGTTTATAATAAAGGTGTTGCAAAGCTTTGATTTTACAAGTTTACTGCTATAAGATATTGTTCCTAAGTGTGCAGTAACTTGTCTTATCTATTAATAAACTCATTGCTGTGGCTTGCTTTTTAAACGAATTTAAGCCTAATCAAAATACAAAATCAGGGAAGGAATGTTTTATGAACGTATTAAGTCGACTAAAACAGGTCGTTACTATCTCAACCGTCGCCGTGTGCATTAGTGTAGCAAGCGTTAGTCAAGCTACGGCGGCTGAGCGCTACATCGTATCGGGTGTTGAAAGTTGGGATACATTAAATATCCGTTCACGGCCTAGTGCTAAAAGTGCCATCATCGGAGAAATTCCAGCAAGCGGTAAAAACGTTAACAGCAATGGCGAAGAACGCGGCAATGGCCGTACGACTTGGATTCGAATTACGTATAATGGCGTGAGTGGTTGGGTCAGTAAACGCTACCTTGCGACAGACTATTCATTTAATGACACGACGAAAACGAATGCCATGGTTAGCGCAACCGTTTATACACCTGAGCCAGTCGATACAGCCGCCACCAGTCGTACTGGCAGTATTTACGATGCAGGTGACACCAGCACCACAGCAAGAAGTGTGTATGTCGGCCCTGGCAATGGCTTACCCGCTATTAACACCAAGCGCACTAGCCAATACGTAGAGCAACCCACGTTTGTACAGCCACAACCTGCCCCACAAGTTCAGGTAAACACAGGGAATACACATTCTCATCCTGCGAATCCTTGCACACGCTCAATTGCTCATAGCCATGCAGGACCTGCAGGACATGCTCACCGTTACAGCTGTCAAGGCCAAGCGACAAAGCCTCAAGTCCAACAAGTCGTAGTGGATAATAATTCTCATACGCATCCGCGCAACCAGTACAGCAACGCAGTCACGCATTCACATGCAAGTAACAACCGTCAGCACAGCCACAATTATGGTCAAGCCCAAACTCAACCAAAAGTTCAGGTTCGCGCGCCAGCAGCAGGTGGTACTCACACCCATCCTCGTAACCAGTTTAGTAATGCGGTTACCCACACACATGCCAGCAATGACGTGAATCACCGCCATAACTACGGTCAGAATGCAGCGGCTCAGCAGCCATCAGTAAAAGTTAATACTGGGCCCCAACAAGTCACTCATATCCACCCTCAAACGCCGTACAATGCTAGAACAAAACACACTCATCCAGGTGGAACAGGGGTGCATATTCATGATTTCTTATTGCCACCAGGCCAACGGGCAGGTGCAAAACCAGCGGTACAGGTAAACACTACCAACGCCCATACGCACCCCAAAAATCAGTTTACTAACTCCGTTACCCACTCACATGCAAATGGTGCTAATAACCATAGTCACTCCTATGGGGCACGTTAAAAAAACCTAATTAGCGGTGAAACGTTCATCGCTGTTTCGGAAACGCTGGTCGAAACTTGCACGGATTTATAGATTTTAACTGCTAGTCTTACCTTCAATAACCCCCCGTAAGTTCGACCTGATTTAGCCCCGTCACATGGAAATGTTGCGGGGCTTTGTTTTAGATTTGATAAGGATTGTTAATATGAAACATATCAAGAAAATCAGCCATCTCGCATTATTTATTATCAGCTTAGTCTTCATAGCCCCTACCCAAGCCGCCGTTTTTGAAATCCAACGAGTAGCCAGCACGGATAGCCTTAACCTGCGCGCTAAACCTGGCGCGAGAAACGCGATCGTTGGGCGAGTACCCCACAACGGTAAGTGGATTCGTACTGATGGCCGCCGTGTTGCTGTTGGCAGAACGCAATGGATCAAAATTAATTGGCGCGGTCGAGTGGGCTGGGTCAACGAGCGTTATGTTCGCCAAATGGTACTCAATAAAGCACCGCAACCAACGACCGTGGCCCCCACGACTACACCCCAAGCTCCAAGGCCCGCCGCAGCACCGACGCCACCACCACTACCACCCTCTTTGAGCGTTGCCGCTTTACATAAAAAAGGCGCCTGGGTATTAGAATGCGGTAATAAAAGCCCATTCTGGCGCGTCATTGTGCACCCTGGTAAAGCGTTAGAGGTGAATCTGCG
>JBMZDT010000184.1:0-5094 GCA_049614505.1 Leucothrix sp. | reverse complement strand
AAGTCTGCATAGCGTGACCTTCGTTCAAACACGCCTTTAAATTTAAAGCGCTTAACCGAGCCGTCAAACACAGATGATAACTGTGAAGGAATATTGGTAAATAGCGACTCAATCAACTGTGCATCTAACTTGCCTGAGTATTTGCCAAAGTCTCGTTTGTAACCTTCAACCAGATCTGCCTGAACGGATGAAACAGCATCGACTCGTTCAAGAATACTGCTGTCAGCCATAGCAAACCACGTAGCCACCGCCTCGGGCATGCCACCCGTAAAGTAGTAGTCCGTTAATGTATCGAATAGTTTGCTGTGAGCAGCTGCGGAGTTGAGCTGATTTTCGTACGCTTTGATCAGCGCAGACTCTTCAGATGCCAACAAAAACTCATAGAAAGTCAGTGGGCGCAAATTGTGCTGTTCAACTTTGCCGACAGGAAATGCACTAAGCAGCCCAATATTAGACCCGCTTGCGGCGATATAATAATCAGGCGCTTTTTCTGCGAAGTATTTGAGCGCAGTCACAGCCCTTGGGCATTCACCAATTTCATCTAGAATGAGTAGGTCGGTTTTGGCATTAAAAACTTGCCTCGTGAGTAGCTCAATATTAGTAATAATGGCTTCGGGGCTCAGCGAACCCTCGAATGCTTCAGATAGCCCAGGGTTTTCTAAAAAATCTAGCCGCAAGGTTTTTTCAAACTCATTGCCAAGCAAGGTCTGCAATAGGTAGGTTTTACCTGTTTGCCTTGCGCCATCAATAACTAAAGGCTTCCGGATCTCTTTAGTTTTCCAAATTAATAGCTTATCTAAGAGTAGGCGTTTCATTAGCGAGATACCGATTATTAACTCAGGCCATTATACATTTCACTTTTTTATGCGCAATAAAATGTAGTTAATAACATTTTTACGCGCATAAAAAAGTCGAAACATCAATGGCGCCGTAAAAACGCCCGAATATCCGCAAAGCTATTATTCAGGAACCTCAAAGGCTCAGCCACACCGCCAATCAACTTTTCATGATCCACCCCGCGGTATAATCGTGTTGTGACAGCGTTTCCATTGCTGCGCAACGCATCCCTAAATCGCTCTGCATGGTAGGCTGGTACACGTGTATCCGCCATTCCATGTAGTAGCAACGTGGGCGGCATGCCTCGTCGCACATTGAGCACGGGCTTGGCTTGCTTAGCCGTCGTTTTAAAGATAGGTGCAACTTCAGCATCGTTCATCGGTAAATCATAAGGCCCAGACATCGCAATCAGCCCTTTTAACGTTGCATTTATTCTTCGCTGCTTAAAATAACGTTGATCGGTAGCAAGCAAAGCAGCAGTGTGTGCACCTGAGGAATGCCCCATCAGCACAAATTCATTAAATGGCTTTGCGAGGCCTATATTGTGCCGCTCCACATAGCTGATTGCGTCGGCTATATCTTCAATAAAGACTGGAAATTTAACGTCAGGGTAGCGACGATGTTCTGGCAAAATGACTGGATGACCAAGACTGGTTAAAGCCTGAGCAACAAAAACAAAATCCGCTTTTTCAAACTTCTTCCGCCAAGCACTGCCGTACACATAAACAATTGGGATTTTTGGGTTATCAACCTTAGGAAGGTAAAGGTCTAATACTTGATCTGGATGACGACCATAACTCACTTGCTGTCGCATAAAGCCCTCTGTGGGGACTAACGCATTAATCGCTGCTGTCTTTTTAACATTGGCGCAGCCCGTTATCGTTAGTGTGACAAACAGCAACAATAGTAACGCAGCTAGCGTTTTGATTCGCATAGCTAAATCGATACCGACTTCATCCATTGATCTGGCGTACCGCGCTTGTCGCGTAGCTTACCCGGCCGTACACCTTCCCTCTCAGGCATGTCTGGCGCTAGAAAAATAGCACCCAGTAAGCTTTCCTGCTCTGGAATACCGCACAGCTCAAAACAAGCGGGCTCTCTTAATGCCCCACCACTTGACCAGTAACTATCCATATTGCGTGCAGTCGCTGCTAGTAGCAGGTTTTGCGTTGCCGCTGCTGTCGCAGCAATATGCTCTTCATTTTTAAGTGCTTTTCTAGCCGCCTCTTCATCATTTAAGCTTGTACTAGGCTCTGGCAACCACGTCACTAACACCAACGCACCATAAGCAGCAATCATGCGCAAAATAGCCGTATTTTTATCCATACCAAGCATTGGGTGAGCCATTAATTTATCAATCAGGCGTAAACAATTTTCCTGATCCAACGCATAAAAACGCCACGGCACCGGTGAGTTCAAGTCACGATTTAGATGTGAATCATGCGCGGTAAAGTGGAACGGTGCCCAGCCAGCGACCTGCATCGCTGCTTGCACCTCCCCAAAAAAGCCCTCTGGGATTGTTGGAATGTTATCGATGCTGCCGACAACTTTAACCGATTTCCGTGCTTTTATTACGTGATCGACACCAAGCGTTAGTTGGCTGGATGATAGCATTTCTGGTGACTGGGTCATTTTGAATCCTGATACAAACGGTTTGTGAGTATTGTACGCAAAGCAGCGACAATATTCATGTGACAGCCAAACTAAATCTGCGTTTCAATACCCTTGAGATGACTAGGGTAATCCTCTGAAACAACTAGCGAACGCATATGCTAGAGGATTACGGGTATCTTGGCGCAATATGCTAGTTACCCACAGCATCTTAGCGGCTACACTAGTATGATAAATGAACTAAACAAGTGATACCCGAACGTGGCCACGCATAGCACAGGAATTGAATATGAAACTCAATATTAACAATAAAGATCATGATATCGATGTAGAAGGTGAAATGCCGTTACTGTGGGTATTAAGAGATGAAATCGGCCTAACTGGCACTAAGTTTGGTTGCGGCATTGCACAGTGCGGCGCCTGCACCGTACATATCGATGGCCAAGCTGTTCGCTCGTGCATCTACCCTGTCGGTCAAGTGAAGGGCAAAGTAAAAACCGTTGAGGGCTTAGGTACTCCAGATATTAAGAGCAAAGTACAGGAAGCTTGGATTGAGCATCAAACGCCCCAGTGCGGCTACTGCCAATCGGGCCAGATCATGTCAGCGACCGCCTTGCTAAGCACCAACCCTGACCCTACTGATGACGACATTGATCGCGCAATGGCCGGTAACATCTGCCGCTGCGGTGCTTATCCAAGAATACGCGCCGCCATTCATGCTGCTGCCAAATCAATGAAGGAGGCCTAAGCATGAGCACATTAGGAAAGATTACGCGTAGAACATTTTTAGTCGCTTCAGCTGCTGTTGCAGGTGGGGTAGTCTTTGGGACTTACAAATATAAGCAGGCGTTACCCAACCCTCTACTCGATGGTGAGGATGCAGCAAAACCAGAATTTGCCAGCCTCAACCCCTACATCAAAATTGACCAAGATGGCGTTACCGTCATTACACCTCGCGCTGAAATGGGCCAAGGTATTCACAGCACACTTGCGATGATGGTTGCAGAAGAGCTGGATCTGGACTGGAAAACCATCAAGACTGAACATGGGCCAGCCAGTAACAGCTATTACGTTGGTATTATGATGGAAGCGATGGCGGGTCACATGTATGACCACAGTAAGAAAGCCAATATGATTCGCGACCTGACTCATATTCCAGCGAAGTTTATGGGGCTACAGCTCACTGGCGGCTCGATGTCGACGCCTGACGGGTTTGTCAAAATGCGCAGTGCAGGTGCCAGCGCAAGGCTCGCACTCACATTAGCCGCAGCTCAACAGTGGAATGTTAAAGCAACCACTCTTAGAACTGAGGATGGCCATGTTATTAACCCTGCCAATGGTGACAAGCTCGCTTATACCGAACTTGCGGTGAAGGCTGCTACGATTGAAGCCCCCACTGAGCCACCACTTCGCGAACCATCGCAATGGCGCTATATTGGAAAGTCGGTGCCACGCATTGATATTCCTGCAAAAACCAATGGCACCGCTGAATTTGCGATTGACGTAAAACAGCCTGATATGCTGTATGCAACGGTAAAAATGAGTCCGCGTTTTGGGGCCAATATTAAGTCATCTGACACCAGTAAAGCAGAATCCATGCCAGGGGTCGAAAAAGTCATTAAACTTGATAGTAATGGCTTTGCGGTTATTGCAAACAATACCTGGCGTGCCTTTAAAGCGGCTAATGCGATCGACGTTGATTGGGATACAGCGTCTTACCCTAAAGATACCGCAGGCATCTACCAAGCCTACGAAAACAGCTTTAAAACCGAACCTAATGGCACCTTTGATGAAAAAGGTGATGTTGAGCTCGTATTTGCGGATGCGGGGGGTGACTTGGTAGAGGCTGAATATCGTGTCCCGCATTTGGCACATTCAACCATGGAGCCCATGACGGCAGTCGCCCAAGTAAAGGATGGCCGCGTTGATATTTGGACGGGCTCTCAAGCGCCGACCGGGTTTCGCGATGCCATTATGCTGATCGATGAGCTTACGGAAGACCAAGTTCACATTCATACGACATTACTTGGTGGGGGCTTTGGCCGACGTTCAGAAACGGACTTTGCGGTGAGCGCTTATAAAATTGCCAAGCAAACCAATGGCAAACCCGTCAAAGTCACTTGGTCTCGTGAAGAAGACATGCGGCATGACTTTTACCGTCCGGCAGCCATTGCCAAATTCAAAGGCGTCATGGAGGCTAAAAAACCCGTCGCATTGGATGCACAGATTGCCAGCCCTTCTATTATGCTTTCTATGTCTAAACGCTCCTCATTTCCAGCCATGGGGCCAGACCCATTAATTGCGGAAGGCACTGCAGGGCAGCCAGATGCCATCGAAAACGTGCGGATTCGTAGCTATGCACCAGAGCTTGATATTCCCGTTGGTTTTTGGCGATCCGTTGGTGCCTCTTATAATGGCTTTTTCCATGAGAGCTTTATGGATGAATTAGCGGCCAGCAAATCACTCGACCCCATCGCTATGCGCTTAGCAATGTTTGGTGACCTAGCGCCAACGGGTAATAAAGTAGTCGAGAAAGTGGCTGAAATAGCGAACTGGTCAGCCGGAAAAAGGGAAGCAGGCCGTGGGCGCGGATTTGCCTATACACTGTCTTTTGGCGCACACACAGCCCAAATTATTGATGTCAGC
>JBMZDT010000183.1:0-5158 GCA_049614505.1 Leucothrix sp. | reverse complement strand
GCGCCGTTTTGGTATTGGTAGCACAGTGTGTTCACTCCGCGTGCTGCTGAAATGATTCGCTGCTCTGTGCTACCAGTGCCTATTTATCAATAGATGCGCTAGCGTTTAACGACGCGCTGTAGCCAGGCTTTCGCTACTGACTGAACAGATTTTGATGGCTCAGCGTTCATTTTTCCTTGCATCTGGATTAGCTGGCGAGATTTTGGTTCAATCTCGATCGTTGCCTGACGTCGGCCTTCGCAGATAACAGAAACAATGACGGAGTAACCATCCACACAAGACATTGCGTAGCTGGCAACGCAGTGCTCCATGGCAGCACCTTCATCACGCAGTGACTGGCTGTCATTGAGCTCAACAAAGCGCCACTTTTTGCCATGTGCTGTTGTAGACCAGCTCCAGCCTCGGCTACGCCAGCTAATATCAATCGTATCATAGTCAATATAGCCTTGGTTTTCGTAGGCGCGCAGTGCTTGACGGGCAGCAAGGTCTTCGAGGTGTTCCTGACGCAGGCGTTCACGTTCTTCGATACGCGCCATGGACACCAGACGTGCACGCTCCGCCATACGGTCACGTGCTTGCTGAATTTGCAGCTGCTCACGGTCGTACTCAGCAATGCTGTCCAGTACTTTAGCCAAGCTGCGCCCCTGCAAACGGTAAGTTTCCCCATGACGTGCAAACTCCGTTAATTGATGACGTGCCCACCACAATAGTTTAGTCATTTGCTCAGTCGGCAATTCACATTGGTAGTGAATAGTCCAACGGCAGGTGTCATACCAAAAGTCGCGGCCTGCTTCGGAAACAGGGTCTAGTAAATCAATTACATAGGCTTCATTTGTCATTAAACAAGCAAAATCTTGATCCCATCCACCCAAGCGCTTGTATTCGGCGTAGAGCACGGCGTCAAGTGGCTTCATGTCAGTAGGGCAGCTAAATAGTTGATGCCACAATTTATTGCTGACAGTTGTCCATCCGAAATGCTTTGCCAATGCCTTCAGGCTTCCACCTTGCGCATACAAGATAAAGCACAGCAACCAGCGCGCATTGGCTTCATCAGACACCGTAGACCAGCACGCCTTGAGGAATGCTGGCGCATCGTATTCGATAAACAAGTGTGTTAGCAGGTCATTTTTACCTGAGGTATCCCAGTCCAATGGGCTACGAATCCAAAAAGGGGACAGCATGCACACGTTTTGAATCAGCACCGTGTTACGTGAAAAAGCTTGCTTAATCACAGCTAGGTTTGCATCGCTTAATTGGGCAGATTGCGCAGGCAGCAGAGATTCAAGACCATCATCTTGATACTGATCAAACCATTGTTTCGCACGATTAACCAAGTCCTCTGAAGGCTTTTCCAAGCGTGCTGTTGGTTTTGGCCCCGTTGTTTTTGACCCAAAAGTTAATGCGGCTAAAGAATCTCCCAATAGGCACCCCAGTGTTGGGGTTGGGTAAAGTACCTCATTCAGTCGGCTAAGATTTCTCTGATTTTGTTGAGTGGACGCATCTACCGTACTGTCATCACGTGGTACTTGAGGTGTCGCTAAAGGGCGCCCCGTAAAATAGTCATGAGTTAAGTGATATTGTTGTAGCTGCTCATCCGTTAAGGTCTGAAAGCATTCTTTAATTGTTTGCTTAGCGGCTGCCGTATTCATGCTGACCTCCATCTTGGCCGATTCATTAATTGTCGAATAATGGAAAGCAAGTGGCGTGCCAAAAACAAAAAAATACTCAGGAATATTTTTAAATGGTTGTTATTAATAGTTTTATTTTTATAAGAGAGGGTTACGTTTAGCTCAGCTGGTTTCTAATAGTGTTTTTTAGAATCTTGGTTTTTGGTAATTGTATTTTATTAGATAGTAAAATATTTCATCTTTTTACGTTGAGATATTGGCCCTGCATTTTTGTTGCTAGCAATACGAGCAATTGAAAATAGGATCACTTCCCTCACGAGAAATGATCCTACTTGGCGTTTATCCGTTTGGATTAATGGCGGCGGTGCCTTGGGTGAGCATGGCAGTACCTTACCCATCTGTGGCGATTATAGCCGTGACCGTGCCCATGACCGTGGTGCCTACGAACCCGCTTTTTGTGACAGTGCCGTTTTGGTCTGCGGTGTTTGATGTGATGGTGGCCATGTCCATGCTTTTTCCAGCCATGACCGTGTCCATTATGTGCATTATGAGCAAACGCCGAGCTACCCATTATGAGAGTAGCTGCAACGGCTAACATTAAGAGTATTTTCTTCATTTTTTTACACCTTTCGATTGGGGAAGAGACTAAAATGGGGTGTCTCTCATAGCTATATGCGTAAAAATGAGTAAATTGGGTTTATTTTTGTACATTACATTAGGGGCTCAATTGGTAACTATAGAGGCAGACTAATAAGGCTTTTCATCAAATTCATCACGATGGGTAGGTTTCCACACTGCTATCTCAGTTTGGTGTAGACTTCGGCGAGACAGAGATTGTTGAGATAATTCGTTAATCATTAGGGGGATAATGCGCATGACACCGGAAGAGTTTCGCAAGGCAGGTCACGAATTAATTGACTGGATTGCTGATTACCGTGAACGCATTCCTGAGCTTCCTGTTAGGGCGCAAGTCAAACCCGGTGCTGTAAAGCAAGCACTGCCCTCATCGCCACCGGAGTCAGCAGAATCTTTTGCGACAGTGATGGCGGACTTGGAAAAGGTCGTTGTACCTGGCGTAACGCAGGTGCAACACCCTATGCACTTTGGATGGTTCCCATCTAATGCCTCACTGGCTTCTGTGCTGGGCGATATTGCAAGCTCCGGCATGGGGACACTAGGAATTTCTTGGGAAAGTTGCCCGGCGTTGACTGAAGTTGAGCAGGTTGTTTGTGATTGGTTGCGACAGTTAACGGGACTCAGTGAGCAGTGGCACGGCACGATACACGATACAGCCTCAACAGCTTGCGTCACGGCTATGATACTCGCTCGAGAAAAAGCTAGCGGCTTGAGTAAAAACCAAGGTGGGTTGCCATCATTGAATGCGCCGCTCGTGGTGTACAGTACCAAGCAAGCGCACTCTTCGATTGCCAAAGCTGTACAACTAGCAGGGTTTGGTAACGATAACCTACGCTATATCGAAGAAGACCCTTATACGCGTGCAATGAAGCCTGAAGCGCTTGCTGCGGCTATCGCAGAAGATCGTAAAATGGGTAAGGTACCGGCCGGAATTGTCTGCTCTGTGGGGGCGACTGGAACCACCGCAATGGACCCTGTGGACGCGATTGCTGATATCGCCGTTGCTGAAGCTATCTGGTTTCATGTGGATGCTGCAATGGCTGGCTCAGCCATGTTACTACCAGAATGCCGCGGCCTATGGGCAGGCATAGAAAAAGCCGATTCTCTCTCTTGGAACCCGCATAAATGGATGGGCACGATCTTGGATACTGCGCTGTTTTATGTGCGTGATGTGGATCATCTTGAACGGGTTATGTCGACCAATCCGAGTTATTTACGTTCGACGGCCGATGGAGAGGTCGTGCAATACCGTGATTGGGGAATACCGCTTGGAAGACGTTTCCGCGCGTTGAAGCTGTGGTTCCATCTGCGTCTTGACGGGCCAGATGCCATTCGTGAACGTATCCGCCGTGATTTAGACAATGCACAGTGGTTTAAACAGCAAATTGAGGCAAAACCAGGGTGGGAAGTGCTAGCCCCTGTCGACTTGCAAACGGTTTGCATACGCCATACACCCTTGAAGGAGACGACACCACTTGCAGGCGAAGCGCTAGATCAGCATACGCTAGCGTGGGTAGACAGCATTAATCGCTCAGGTGAAGCCTTTATGTCACCTTCGATTTTAGATGGGCGTTGGATGGTCAGGGTCTCTGTGGGGGTTGAGGGCACTGAGCGAGGGCACTTAGAACGGTTAATTGTCCTTCTGGATGATGCCACTCAGTCGGCTAGTTTGTCCTAAATAATAACTTTCTGTTCAGCTGATAAGCAAACGCTACAACAAATCATAAAATAGTTTTTTCTTCTACTATGGTTAAGGCGTGATAATAAAAAAACAGGATGTTAACGATGAGAACGAATCTCGTAATAGCCTTTATAGGCACTTTTTTGATGGGTGGCTCTGCCCATGCAGGTTGGAATGCTGATTTATTCCTTGGTAAGCAACACGCTGGCAGTCTTGGCTGGGCGGGTGCAGATTATAAAACGGACGCTGGTCAGAGCTATGGTGTTGGTCTTTCTAAGCAAGTTTCACCAAGGTTAGGGCTTGGTTTTGAAGTGGGTTATACCAAAAATCAATATACAAATAATAAGCCCAACTACCTGTCTGGCCGCTACCTGATGCTGACAGGGGAATATGACTTTGTACAAAAGGGCCGCCTATCTGTCTATGGTGGTTTGGGGGTAGGGGTGATTAAAACGGAATACTTTAATGCGTCCACTGATCATAAACATAAAGACACTATAACAGGGGGCAGATTAAGCCTAGGTGCACGCTATGCTGTTACGCCAAAGACTAAACTTTTTCTGGAAGCACGCCACATCGATACCTTTTCAAACCCCAAAGTCGCTCATAACTTTGGCATCGGGCCATTGGTAGGGGCTGAGTACAAAGGCAACAGCCTACTGTTGGGGTTACGGTACACCTTCTAATCCGCTACAAAGCCTAAACAACCTCACTGAGTATTTCTGCTCGTGGGGTTTGCTCCCGCTAGCTGATCTTAATCATTTTAAAAATAATCTGAACCGCTGATTCACTCACCTGTATAACTAATAACAACACCACAGGAACACACGTGAATAAGCAAACTCTGACCGCAATCCAACGAGGCGACAAAACCGCATTTGCGGCGCTGATTGGGCGTTATCAGAAACCGCTGTTTGCGTACCTTGGTAAAATGACTCTGCCCCAAGCCGTGGCTGAAGAAGTCGCTCAAGAAACCTTTATACGAGCATGGCAAGCCAAAGAAAGCTTTGACCCTGAACGTGCAGCGATTAGCACTTGGTTATTTACCATTGCACGCCGTTTAGCGCTGAATGAACTGGATCGTGCAGCACACCGGCTTGAAGTCTCTGATTTACAAAATAATGCCGATGCACAGTTACAACGGTGGTCAGATCAACTCAAGGCATCCAGCCAAGACGCGCCACAAGCACAACTTGAACAATCCGAACTCAAA
>JBMZDT010000182.1:0-5168 GCA_049614505.1 Leucothrix sp. | reverse complement strand
ACTTTGTACATGTGGATTATCCTGAGCCGTTTGGATTGCCGACTCACTATACCTTACCCACCTTTAATTTATAGCAGGCATTGGGTATTTGCTTTATGCAGACCTTACCGAGTTAATCCAACAAAAAAAGACGCGTTCCTAGGTAGCAACGAGGGGTGAAATAAAGCAAATACCCAATGCTATCGTAGCTACCTCAATTGGCTAGTAGCTTCTTCAGGATACGATAGTAAATTTCTTCTAAGGGCTGTAAATCATCGACTTCAACGCATTCGTTGACTTGGTGTATGGTGGCGTTTCTGGGGCCTAGCTCTAAAACTTGTGCGCCAGTGGGGGCAATAAATCGTCCATCTGAAGTGCCACCAGAGGTCGATAGCTCTGTTGTCGTGCCTGTGACTTCGTGTATAGATTCGGTTGCTGCTGCAACCAGTTCGCCTTTGGCTGTGAGGAATGGGTTGCCAGATAATACCCAGCGAATATCATAGTCTAATGCGTGTTTATCCAGTAGCGCTTCAACCCGCTCTCTAAGTTCTGCCTCTGTGACTTCAGTAGAGAAGCGGAAATTACAGATAATCTCAATTTCACCAGGAATGACATTGGTAGCCCCTGTGCCGCTATTGATATTGGATATTTGGAAAGTGGTGGGTGGGAAAAATTCATTACCCGCATCCCATTGCATTGCGGTTAGTTCATTTAGCATAGGGGTCGCTAAATGCACCGGGTTTTTAGCAAGATGAGGGTAGGCGACATGGCCTTGTTGGCCTCGAATGGTGAGGTAGCCATTAATAGAACCGCGGCGGCCATTTTTAACGACATCCCCCAACGTATTGGTACTGGATGGCTCACCCACTAGGCACCAGTCAATTTTTTCACTGCGGGCTTCTAAGGTTTCAATGACTTTGACGGTTCCATTGATGGAGGGGCCTTCTTCGTCAGAGGTGATGAGGTAGGCAATGGAGCCCTTATGGTCTGGAAAGTCGGTAACAAAACGCTCTGACGCAATAGTGAATGCGGCAATGCTGGCTTTCATATCAGCTGCACCACGTCCATATAGCAAGCCATCTCGAATCTCCGCTTGAAAAGGATCACTGCTCCATTGATCTATCGGCCCTGTTGGTACAACATCTGTATGACCTGCAAAACACAATACGGGGGCAGTGCTGCCTTTTCTTAGCCAGATATTATCAACATCATCAAAACGCAGGTGTTCGGCGGTAAAGCCAAGGGGTTCAAGGCGTGAACACAGTAATTTTTGACAGCCCGCATCTTCTGGTGTGACGGAATTGCGATTAATCAGGGCTTTGGTAAGTTCGAGTGTTTGATTCATGAGCGTCAGTGGTTAGTTTGCGAAGATCTGGGTGTAGGTCTTTTCATTAAAGCCAACCAATACTTGGTCGGGTAGCTCTAAGACTGGGCGTTTGATCAGTGTTGGTTGATCTTCCATGACCATTAAAGCCAATACCTCATTGATGTTTTCCTTGGTCTCATCGGGTAACTGTCGCCACGTTGTACTGCGTTTGTTCAGTAGGCTTTCCCAGCCCAATTCTGCGGCCCAAGCAGAAAGTTGGATTGGGTTAAGACCCTCTTCTCGAAAATCATGAAAGGTGTAATCAACGGCTCGGGCGTCAAGAAATTTACGGGCCTTCTTAACGGTGTCGCAGTTTTTAATGCCGTATAAAATTGCAGTCATGATGTCGACTCTTATCGTTAGTTTAGTATTAGAAAAAGCGTGCTATACCACGGTACTTTGGTGCTTTTGATGCAGGTTGGTTAAGGTATTCCTTAATGCCCCAACTGCCAAAAAACTGTGGTGGGCGAGGTGCTGAAAATGCAACAAATAGCTGACTACCCGTGATTTTTTTCCAGTTGTTGAGAAACTCAACATAGATATTTTCCATTGGATTAGCACGGTTTGCACCAATCAGCCACGGGTTTGGTAAATCCTTGGTTGAACGCGTACCTTTAGCTACTAGGTGTTGTCCTCCCTCATAAGCAATCAGCTTAACGCCAAATTTATCCGTTTCCGCTTTTTGCCGCTTTAGCATGTTGTAGACATTATCCAGTGAGTACGGGTTTTTATTATCCTTTAACAAGCGAAATACATCAGGAACGGATTTAACTTGGTGCAGATTACGCTGATGGATAAAGAAGTAAGGTGCGATAGCGAAAGCATCTACCTGTTTGTGTGCACCCATGTAACTTAGCAGGATAGGGGTGAGCCGTGGATTAGCTGACCATCCGCCCAATACGCGTGTAAAGCGTTGGTGTGTGCCGTAGACCTGCTTCCAAATATTGAAAATTTCCAGCGAGCGTTTAACGTAAAACTTATGACCCGCTTGTGCCCGGTCACGATCCAAGCCCTGTTTGAGCCCCATTGTTTTAGTGTAAGCAGCACTTGAAAAGGCACTGTTCCAAGCCTCATTCGTATACTCGACATAAGGTTTTAAGTGAGGGCGAAGGTGTTGTTTAACGTAGGCTGCATATTGGCGGATGAGATTATTATCTGCCTCTTGAGGCAAATTAAACCATGGGCGTGCATTGAGCTTATTGGCTAATTTGACCATCACTTCCAGAGGCACACCTCGGCTACGAATGCCATCCCACTCAGAACCTGCCCATGATGCATCGCTCATCTGTGGCATCTGGTTCCACGCCGTCATGTGATTCCGGGTAATGCCAGAGATATTCATCATGCGAATCACTTTGAAGCGGCGCATGAAATTTAGATAGTCTGGGTTGAATAAGATGTGCTTGTGATATTTCTCAAATGATTGGTAATTACCGGCGCACTGCTGGGCACTGTTAACGCGCTTAAATGGGTTATTAGCACAGATACCACCGGGTAATAAAAAGCGAATATTACGCACATAGTTTTGTGGGTTACTGCGTTTAATCTCTAAGGTGATCTTCAACCATTTGTCAGCACCTGCGCGTACCTGAACGATGTCTTTTCCGGGGGTGCTACGAACCACGCGTGCATCCGCGCCGTACACTAGCTGGCCTTCACCCTCATAAAGCACCGTGTAGTTTCCATCCGGTAGCGTGCCAGCAGGCACCCAGTGAATAACATTAGAGCCAGCTACGCCGCCCTTTAGGTCGCTGGGCCAGCCATTGTCATCATACTCAACGTACCCTTTGGTCAGTCGATTGGATTCAGCAAAAGGTAATGACATTTTGAATAAATCAACAAAGGGAGCACTGGCATCTTGATGAGTCACCTCATTGGTATTGATGCCCATTGGCATTTTGGCTTGTGCTGGAAGGCTGTACAGCAATATTGCTGCAAACAGTGCCATAAGTGTTGTATGACAGTTAGCGATAGTTAGCATTCTTAATTATCTCCTGTTCTTTCTAATGTATTTAAGTAATTTTTATTAATCAGTGTTCAGGTAAGTGAAGCTACTTACCTTTTTTCTTTTTATAAACGGGGCCTTTTTTGTCTAGCCGGTACTGTTGGCTAGGTGACAAACTGGCGCGTTTCTTTGTCTTCCCTTCAAACGGGTTATCAGAGGTTTTGAATTCTAAGCGCACCTGTGTACCTTTTAGTTTCAGGGTAATCCTGAAATAATTCATTAGATAGCGTTTGTAGCTATTTGGAATCTTCTTTGTCTGGTTGCCATGAATAATCACAATAAATGGATTGTTTCCACCCTGATGTGCATAGCGCAGCTTAATCCTAAAGCCATTAACCAAAGGCGGTTGGTGCTCAGACAGTGCTGTCTCTAACATGCGGGTCAGGCGTGGCGTAGACACCTTAATCATAGACGAAGCATGAGCCTCATGCACAGACTGATATAAATGCCCAACGCCCGTGCCATGCAAGGCTGAGATAAAATGTTTATCTGCAAAATCAATAAAGGGCAGCTTTAAGTCCAGTTTGTCTTTAATTTGGTCACGCTCATATTCACTCAACCCATCCCATTTATTAATCGCAACAACGAGTGCTCGCCCGGATTCTAAAATCATCCCTAGCAGGTGTGCATCTTGGTCGGTAATGGTTTCTTGGGCATCAAGCAACATAATGACCACATGCGCCACTTCAATCGCTTGCAAAGTTTTGACGATGCTAAATTTTTCCACGGCGTCATTGATTTTGCCGCGCTTACGAATACCCGCCGTATCAATTAATGTGTATTTTTGCTCATCGCGTTCAAAAGGAATGAAAATGCTATCGCGAGTAGTGCCAGGTTTGTCAAAGGCAACGACTCGCTCTTCACCCATAATGCGATTAATTAATGTCGATTTACCAACATTTGGCCGGCCAATAAAGGCGATGCGAATGCTGTCATCATCCTCATCAGGTAGCTCAATGTCTGTGTCAGCCGGTGCCGCTTTAAGGATATGGTCTATCATCTGGGTGACGCCGCGGCCTTGAGTCGCAGCGATGGCAAACATGCCTTGAAAGCCAATGCCGTAAAATTCAGTCAATGCCTGATCGGGATCGACCGCATCCGTTTTGTTTACGGCTAAATAAACGACTTTTCCAGCACGACGCAAGCGATTGGCCACGACATCATCAGCGGGTGTTAGGCCTTGCTTTCCATCAACTAAAAACAGGACGATATTGGCCTCTTCAACGGCTAGCCAAGTTTGTTTGGCCATGTATTCATCAATGCCAGCGTCGTCACCGCTGAGACCACCCGTATCGATAACCAAATAGTCACGATCGCCAATAACACCAGTGCCATATTTACGGTCACGAGTGAGGCCGGGGAAGTCTGCGACTAGGGCATCACGGGATTTTGTGACACGGTTGAATAAGGTAGATTTGCCGACATTTGGGCGGCCAACAAGAGCGATTACAGGTCTCATAGGTGTGCAGATTTGCGATGATTCTTAATTAAAGGCGGATCATAGCAAATAACGGGCGGGGATGCCCGTTAATCGGGAGTTCTGTTTCAGTCGAGGCTAATTGTTTAATTCGCTCACTCAGCGTGCCGCTGAAATGATTCGCTGAATTAAACAATCAGCCTCTCTTTTGATTGATACCCAAACGTGTTCATACAGGCCGTTTGCTTAGCTTCTTCAATGCCTCAGCCACCGCTCTTAACGCAAAGCTAGCAGTAACCATCGTGCAAGACCCTAATCCCCCCGCGCAAGACAGCGACATATCTGTTCCACTAGGCTTATCAAAACTAAAAGATCCATCATCTGTCGCATACCGCTGGGGT
>JBMZDT010000181.1:0-5173 GCA_049614505.1 Leucothrix sp. | reverse complement strand
GCAGATCCGGTTAAATTCCGGAGCCGACGGTCATAGTCCGGATGAGAGAGAATCATTGCTAGCGTTAGGCTGTGCTTACAAAACACAGCTGCGTCTTTGTTATGTGTTTCCGCCCCGTTGATTTATTGTTAAGGAGTTGAACACATGTCTATCGCACACAGTAAGATTGCTTTTATTCGCGCCCGTTGGCACTCAGAAATTGTTGATCAAGCCTATGAAGGTTTTAAGACTCAAGCGGCCGAGTTGGGCTTTAACGCTGAGAATATTGAGGTTTTCGACGTACCAGGTGGTTTTGAAATGCCGTTTTTGGCTAAAACACTGGCGGAGAAAAAAGATTTTGATGCCATCGTTGCTGCGGCTTGGGTGGTTGATGGCGGCATTTACCGTCACGACTTCGTAGCGTCGGCGGTGGTTGATGGGTTGATGCAGGCACAAATGACTACAGGCACACCGGTCTTTTCAGTATCGTTAACACCTCATCAATACCAAGAAACCGCGTTTCATAACGAGACTTATATTAAGCACATGTACCAGAAAGGTCAGGAAGCGGCAGGTGCTGTGGCAGCGCAGCTTGAGACCTTAGCAAAGATCAATGCCTAATTTCTGGAAACAAGCGTTTGCTGGCTAGGGTGTTGTGCTAGCCGGTAAATGATCTTTGATGATTTCATAGATCTCTGGGCGGTGCTCTTGCATTTCCGCAGGGCTTAGGCCTTCTAAAGAGTGCGGGTACTTTAACCAATCAGAGGTCTTGTGAATCACATAGTCTGGCTCAAGTGTGGTTTGGCGACGCTCCGGCTTGTAATAGGGCACTGCAATGCGAATTTGCTCTGGGGTGTTTAAACGTGCCTTATCGCGCAGTTTATCAATGATAGCTTCCACCGAACGCCCCGTATCAAAGACATCATCCACAATCAGCAAGCGGTCATCATGTTTGACATGTTTGACAAGATAGTTAAGCCCAAACACTTTCACTTCGCGTGCTTGCTGATCAATGCCGCTATAAGAAGCTGTGCGAATAGCAATGTGGTTGCTGGATATCCCGTGGTATTCCAAATATTCCTGAACGGCAATACCAATGGGTACGCCACCGCGCCAGATGGCGATGATAAAGGTTGGTTTAAAGCCACTGTCGAGCACTTGCTTGGCGAGTGCAAATGAGTCTTCGAGAAGTCCTTGGGCGCTTAAGTAAACTTTGCTCATAATGTTGACACGCATTCGACGGTTTGAGGAATAATCGGTTATATTGTCGCGTATTCCTGCTGGGTGCAAGCCTTGTGCTTTAGATAGTCAATGAAACAATGAGTTAATAATGGAAAAGCAGTTTTTGAACGAACAATCGGTCATTCTTGATTCCTTTAAGTTAGGTGTAGCCATTCACAGCAGCGGGTTTCGGCCGACTTTTATAGTCGGGCTTTGGCGGGGTGGTAGTACCATTGGGATCTACGTTCAGGAGTGTTTGCAAACACTAGGCGTAGAAACGGATCACATTGCGTTGCGTACGTCTTATCAAGGTTTATCGCATTATCAAAAAACATTAGATACACCAGACCCTAAGATTCGAGTGCACGGTACCCAATACTTATTGGAAAACCTTAATGCAAAAGATCGCTTATTAATTGTAGATGATGTGTTGAGTACGGGCAGAAATGTCACCGCAGTCATTCAGCGCTTACAAAGTCATTTAAAGCGAAATATGCCCAATGAGGTTAAAGTAGCAGCGTTATACCACCGTTCGTCGCATGATAAGACAGGGTTGCTGCCAGATTACTCGCTGCACACCACGCAAAATTGGTTGGTGTTTCCTTATGAGTTGAGTGGCCTGTCTGAGAAAGAAATCCAAACACACAAGTCCTATGTGCCGATTAATTAAGCAATCATCAGTGGCTGTGGTTTGGCTTTTAGGTGGATGAATGAACAAAAAGAGGTTCTTTTGCCCGCTTGACGTTTAATCTTTCACTCTATAAAGTCGATCAATTATTTAATGACAGCTACCTACTAATGAAAAAAATTCTTATTGCATTGCTATTACTGGTCATTGCTGCGGTTGCGGCGGCTCCTTATTTAATCGGTTCGCAAATTGAAAAAATCACGAACCAATTAGTTGACAAGACTAATCAACAGCTCGCTAGCGCGGTGAAGTCTAACCCTCAGATACAAGGGGGCAGCTTAAAAATTGACGAGTATAAAAAAGGCTACCTTGATTCTCAGGCGACAGGCGTCTTTACACTGGATATTGCGGATATTGGTGAAACGAAGCAGTTTAAAATCCCGTTTAATACAAAAACGACTCACGGCCCTTATCTTGGCGATGCTGGTTTTGGTTTGGCAAAAATTGTATCGCGTCCCGATCTATCTGAGCTTGATTTACCAGATGCTATTACTGCGGACACCTTCTTATTAGAAAGCATCATTGATTTTTCACAGGCTATGACGCAAACCTTAACTGTGGCACCCATTAAGCATGCTGATGAAAATGGTAAAACGGTTGATTTTGCAGGCGCAACCATCAACAGTAAAAGCCATGTTAAGAATCGCCTGACATTTACCGCCGATGTTGACGTTAAGCAGTTGGTGTTGGGTAATAAGGATGAGCCGCCAGCCTTTACGCTTAAGCCTTTCCAGATGGACATTTCGGGTAAGGGTGATGAGGCAGCATTGGCCGGCACTTACCAATTAGATAGCAGTGTTATCGAAGCAGTTGGTGGCGAAAGCGTTAATATTTCACTGCAAAAAATGGCAATGGTCGGTAGCTATAAACAAGCGACGGGTGCCGATGTCATGCTGGGCGATGCTGAGTTGAGTTTGTCTGATTTGGTTGTCACTAATCCAGAGGATTTGCCAACTCCGATTAAGGTTCCGAATCTCAAGTTTAGTAGTAAGCTTGAGCAAGCATCAAATAATGATCTGTCTATTGCTGCGAAATATGAAGGTACTTTAGACCAAAGCTTGATGACATTAATGAACTCTCCCGTTAATGTAAAAACCGCTGTATTGGATATTCAGTTTAAAGCCATTCCCATTGAGTCGGTTAGTGAGTACCAAGCAATGATGGAAAACCTAATGACGCAAGCTGACAATCCAGATGCTGGCGAAAAAATGCAAGGTAAAGTGCTTGAGTTAATTCAGTCACTAGCAAATAACGCGATGTCAACACAGCTTAAGGTCAATGCTCAGGCAGATGAAGGTGAGCTAGTTGCTGATATCGATACAGGCTTTAAGCCAGGCGTTAACTTTGATGCCGCACAGATGATGCAGCTGATGATGGCACCTGATCCTAGTACGATTTTGCCGCTTATGGTTGGGCGCGGTAATGTGTCATTAAGTAAAGGTGTGACGGATAAGGCAGGTTTGACGCCAATGATTCAAATCATGGCTGCTGATTTTGTGACGTTGAAAGATGATAAATTCGTTGCTGAGTTACAAATTGATGAAGGGCAATTGCTAATCAATGGTAACCCGCTACCGCTTGCGCCACAGTAAGTTGGCGTTTTTGGCATAGCTGAAATTTCAGAATATGCCTAGTTTTAAGCCCTCGGCCATTCCTGCGCCGAGGGTTTCACAGTCTTCAATAAAACTGTCCTGAAAAGGCCCATGAAGCAGTAAAGGTGCCTGAACGGCTTTCCATTTAAGCCCCGTTACGATCTTTTCAACGCTCAAGGTCGCACCCGTGCCATCCAATCCCGCCTTTATATAAAGCGCCCAAGGTAACGCTTCAGTATTATCTAGGCAAGGGTAGTAAATACGCTCGAAGAAGTCTTTGACTTGGCCACTCATATAGCCAAAATTTTCTGTTGTGCCAATAATAATACCGCTACTCGATAAAACATCTTCTGCAGTGGCTTGCAGTGGTGGTTTGACCAACACACCGATGCTGCTTGCTTGTGCTCCGCGTTGAACAGCATTGCGCAGCGATAAAGCATTTTTGGATGGTGTATTGGCAATAATTAGTAAAGGTTTCATGGTCGTTTGCCTTATTGAATGCGGTTATAACGCAAGCTAAGTACCTACTATTATGTAGGTAAGCGTTTACATCTTTGCTATAAAATACTCATGGATAGATATTCGTAAAAGTGCTTGCAAGTTGTTGGAGACTATCCCATCATTGCCGCAAATTTTCTAGCGGCTTATGAGTCTTTGCCTCTTAAAAATTTATGCGTAGCCTTAAGAATATTTAATGGATTGTATTTACAATCGACTTGAAATTAGCCTGATCAACCTTAGTAACTGATCTGGTCTTATACTTTTGTTTAGGAAAAGAGCATGACAACTTATAAAAGTGATATCGAAATAGCACGTGAAGCAACGATGCAGCCAATTGGTGAAATTGGTGAGAAGCTTGGTATTCCATACGAGGCTTTACTGCCTTACGGTCACACTAAAGCGAAGGTAAGCCAAGACTACATCAAGTCAGTACAGGGCAATGCTGATGGTAAATTAATTCTGGTTACCGCTATCTCTCCAACACCAGCGGGTGAAGGTAAAACAACAACGACGGTTGGTTTAGGTGACGGTTTAAATCGCATTGGTAAGAAAGCAGCGATTTGTATTCGTGAGCCTAGCCTTGGCCCCTGTTTTGGTATGAAGGGTGGTGCAGCAGGTGGTGGTCACGCTCAGGTTGTACCGATGGAAGATATCAATCTTCACTTTACCGGTGACTTCCACGCGATTGGTGCAGCACATAACTTGCTAGCGGCATTGATGGATAACCATGTACATTGGGAAAATAAGTCTGGATTAGATGCTCGTCGTATCACATTCCGTCGTGTGGTTGATATGAACGACCGTACATTACGTAACATTGTGACTGGTTTAGGTGGCCCATTCAACGGAACGCCGCGTGAGAGTGGTTTTGACATCACAGTTGCTTCTGAGATCATGGCGATCTTCTGCTTGGCAACTGACCTTGACGATTTGACTCGCCGAATTGGGAACATCGTTGTCGGCTATACGCGCGACATGACCCCAGTACTGGCTAAAGAAATGAATGGCCAAGGCGCAATGACTGTATTGCTGAAAGATGCCTTCATGCCTAACTTGGTACAGACGCTAGAAAATAACCCTGCGTTTATCCACGGTGGCCCTTTCGCCAACATTGCACACGGCTGTAACTCAGTTATTGCAACAAAGACTGCGCTGAAAATTGCTGACTACGTTGTGACTGAAGCTGGTTTCG
>JBMZDT010000180.1:0-5189 GCA_049614505.1 Leucothrix sp. | reverse complement strand
TGGGGCATCTTTAAGCTGCTCAAGGAAGTGATGCAGTCGAGGATCTGTTTCGCCATTCTTTGGCGGTGGTGCAAAGTAATAAATCTCTGCATTATGAAACGTTTGAGTATCCAGTGGTTTTGGTTTATCTAAGTTATAAATGAGTGTGTTTATGCCTAGCCGAGTGCATTTTTCAGCAGAGGATTCGCTTTGCACCAAGGCGCTAGTGTTAGGCGTTTGATTTTGATATAAATTAGTAAGGTGCTTGGTGACACGAAGGCCAATGTCACCACAACCAATAATCCAAATATTTTTCAAAGTATGTTTCCTATGATCAAAGCCGCTGAAATTAATGAGTTAAAACCGGGCACTATCAAGCGTATCACAGCAGAGGGTGGGGCATTGCTGCTGTGCAACGTTGATGGAGAGTATTTTGCGGTGTCAGATCAATGCAGTCATGAAGATTTTTCATTGTCTTACGGCTGTCTTAAAGGTTATAGCATCGAATGTTCATTGCATGGGGCGCAGTTTGATGTGAGAACTGGGGAGCCTACGATGGAGCCTGCGGACACGGCGATTGCAACCTTTCCCGTTGTGTTCAGGGATCAATCCATTTTAATTGACCGGTAGTTCAGCCCGCAATACGTCTCTGTCGTACCACCAATGATCATTCACTAATGCTTCAACGACCTGGCTCATACGGGGTAAAAAGACAGCAGGGTCGTTAAGGCCTAGTTTGTCCATCCAAAAGTTCAGCTGCTCCTGATCACTCACGTTGCTGTGTCGTTTGGCAACTTTGCTTAATAGGTTGGTTGTTAAAAACATAACGCTGTCACGCTTTTCGCCTGTTAATCTTAAATCGGCAATATAGTGTGCAACTGTTGCTGCGACCGCCGCGCCATCTGATTTATCAGGTGTATCTTCAACGAGATTATTCAGCATTAACAAACTAAGCTCAGTATCGATCGGATAGGTAATGGCGAGCCATAAACCGTTACCTAGTGCTGTGATTGCTGCCGGAAGATTGGTTCGATACAACGTGTCGCAGGCCTGTACGGCAGGCTCCCATTGTTTAGCATCGAGATAAATTAAACAGGCTTCTTTTGCCAACCCCCAAGCTGCCTCTGGCATGCCTGGTTTGTTAAGCTCTAGCATGATATCCGCTGTTTCGAGTTGTAAGTCTGCCCGAGTCAGTGGATTAATATCCGTAGGCATCGCGAGTAATTTAGCCTGCCTTTCATTCAGTGCTGCTTCAATAAACGCTTGAGAGCTGTCTGGTGAGATTACATTGATTGGATCTTGCATGGCGCTACTTAAAGTTAAAGATGCGAGCTAGCCTAACAGCTTCGACGCTGTGCCTAAATAGTCCGTTTGGAAGAGTTGACTGCTTTGATCCGGGGGAAGCGCTCGAAGAGAGCTGTGAATGTCCTAAGGTTGTGCAAGTAGTAAGGGTTGGGGTTGTATGTCTTTAGCCGTATTGTCTAGCATGATGGAGAATTTATAAGGTTCGCTCACTTGCCTTGGCGATTCGAAAGGCACCAGGAGTTCTGTAGGCATGGTAAATTCGGGTGAAAACTGAGTGACTGACACAGGGTCACTTGCGCTGCTCGCCAAATCATACATCCACAAATGGTATGTCTCATCCGGTTTCAAGGCAGGCAAATTAGCAAAGCGCATCATGCCTTGCTGTTTTTGTGTACTCCAAACAATGTCGCCATGAACCTTTTTTGCCATCGGATCCAGCGTACGCATCCAGTTGATATTGATGGCATCAGGCTGCGATAACAGTAGCGCTCTTGTTTCGTATTGTGCTACCTGCTGTTTTTCAATGATATCGACTTTTTGGATGAACTTCTGTGAATAAATCATGGCGCCTACCATAGCCACAGCAACTATGGTCAGTAACAAAGGCCAAAGCCAGCGTGAGTGAGTTTTTGTATCAGGTGATGCCAGCATAAATTGAGGTGAATGATTGGGTTCGTCAAAAGTTATAGTACGCTATTTTTATAATAAAGTTGCTTATGAGGCACTAAACTTTTGTAATAATGCAGGTTCTTATAAATTTTGATTAATTGTAAAACATTATCTCGGTTTGAATGATGGACTATTGTTCAATTCAGCTAAAAAGCCCACGCTAGGTGGGCTTGAAGCATTGAGAATGACAGTACCGTAAGCAATACTTAGGGCTGATAAATCACCGACATTGAGGCTTCAACGCTTTGGTAGCGATTGCCTGCGATATTTTCGGCGCGTAAATCACCCTCTTCGTTTTTCTTATCAATGATAACAAGCGTATGTTTTGCTTGAACCGTTTCGATGGGGTTTTCCCCTAGCAGTTGCTGTGCGGTTGGGTCGTGATAGATGGTGTCTTGTTCAGGCGTCCAAGGAATGTCGTCAGGGATGGGTTGCTGCTTGATTGGGGTATTCTGTGGCTGAGAATAGCTAAATGAAGCAACTTCACTGATTTCCTGTGCAGGTGGTTGGCTAATAACCGGCGGTGCAGTGGCCTGCATAATAGCCAAATAATCCGCCTCAACCCAACCGACACTGTTTTGATACATCACTTGCAGCCATTTTTTATTTTCTTTGAAAATGTGCTTGCCTGTTGTTTCGATGTTAATAGTATTAGATGGGATATTGTTAATGGGTTGTGAACCAGCGCTTGGCCAAGCACGTAGGGTAAGTGAGCTAGTATTTGGGATGCCGCTGACGGCAAAGTAGTCAGGGTTTGCTTCGGCAAAAGCAGTTGAGCTAACCAACAGTAATGCTGCTCCTATAAGCTTTATTTTTAGTATAGTCATTTTTGTGAATTTCTTATTGTTTATTTTATATACGTAAAGCCTACTCTTGCTTTGGTTCAAATTCAAGTTGATGCGATGAGGTATTGTGAGGTGTTTATTTACAAGGTAAGCACAATCCGAGATAATGCGGCCGCAAATATTGCTCACCGCTAAAAAGGTTCTATTTATGTCCGGCAAAATCTTTGTTCAGACACACGGTTGTCAGATGAATGAATATGATTCAGCAAAAATGGCTGAAGTCATGAATGATGCTGATGGACTGGAGTTGACAGATGACCCTAATCAGGCGGACGTGCTGCTGCTTAATACCTGTTCTATTCGTGAAAAAGCGGAAGATAAAGTCTATTCACAGCTGGGTCGCTGGCGAAAATTAAAAGAAAAAAAACCTGAGCTAGTTATTGGTGTGGGTGGTTGTGTGGCTAGTCAAGAAGGCGACAATCTGCGGAAACGTTCCCCAGTGGTCGATGTTATTTTTGGTCCACAGACACTGCATCGCCTTCCAGAGTTGATTGATGAGTCACGAAAGACCAACAAGACGGTAATGGATATCTCTTTCCCAGAGATTGAGAAATTTGATCGTTTGCCTGAACCACAAGCAGATGGCCCATCGGCCTTTGTTTCGATTATGGAAGGCTGTAGTAAGTACTGTACATTCTGTGTGGTTCCGTATACTCGTGGTGAAGAAATTTCCCGCCCCTTTGATGACATTATTGCTGAAGTCGTGCAGCTAGCGGAGCAGGGCGTGCGTGAAGTCAATTTGCTGGGGCAAAATGTAAACGCTTACCGTGGTGATATGCACGATGGCGATACCGCAGATTTGGCACTGTTAATCAGCTATGTTGCACAAATTGATGGGATAGATCGTATTCGTTATACGACTTCGCATCCTGTTGAATTTAGCCAAAGTTTGATTGATGTTTACGCTGAAGTTCCAGAGCTGGTAAATCATTTACATTTACCCGTACAAAGTGGCTCTGATCGCATTCTTGCGGCAATGAAGCGCGGTCACATGGCGATTGAATACAAGTCCAAGATTCGTAAACTGCGTGAGATTCGCCCTGACATTAGTTTGTCTTCAGATTTTATTATTGGTTTTCCAGGCGAAACAGACCAAGACTTTGAAGACACGATGAAGCTGATTGAAGAGGTGGGCTATGATCACAGCTTTAGCTTTATTTATAGTCAGCGTCCAGGTACGCCAGCGGCATCGCTACAAGACGAAGTGCCAGAGTTACTGAAAAAAGAGCGTTTGCAACGCCTACAGCAGCGAATCAATGAAATGGCTACGGAAATTAGCCGCTCAATGCTAGGTAGTGTACAAAGGGTCTTAATAGACAAGCTGTCACATAAAGATGCTAGTGATGTATCGGGTAAGACAGAAAATAATCGATCAGTGACTTTTGCGGGTAGCGAACGTCTGATTGGTCGCTTCGTGGATGTAAAAATCACAGAAGCCTTTAGAAATTCTCTGAGGGGAGACGTTGTCGCCGTTGAAAACGACGAGCGACAGATGGTTCCTGTCAAATGACGGTCAATGTTGGCCGCTGTGAAATAAGATTTTAAGTTAGAGTGACGATAATACGATGAAGATTGAAACTGGTTTGGATGTGCCCATTTCGGGGCGTCCCATACAGTCGATCGATTCAGTATCACCTAAAATTACTAAAGTAGCGTTATTAGGCGGAGACTATCATGGTCTGCGTCCGTCTATGCTGGTAAAAGCAGGTGATAAGGTTAAGATTGGCCAAACTCTTTTTACGGATAAGAAAAATCCTGGCATAAATTTCACCTCACCCGGTGCAGGCGTGATTGCTGAAATCAACCGTGGTGAGAAGCGTGTTCTACAGTCCATTGTGATTGAATTGGATGACAATGAAGAGTCGCTTAATTGTCCCAAATACACTGCTGAGCAACTTGCTTCATTGGAGGCGGATGAAATTCGCCGCAATATGCAGGAATCCGGTGCTTGGACGGCACTTCGCACACGACCTTTCAGCAAAGTGCCGCAGGCAGATGCTGTGCCTGTACACATTTATGTGACCGCAATGGACTCTAACCCCTTGGCGGTTGATGCAAGCATTGTGATTGATGAGCGTGCTGAAGATTTTCAGGCAGGTTTGATGCTGTTGTCAAAATTGACCTCAGGCAAGGTATTTGTTTGTCATGAGTCAGGCAAGGCTATTCCAACATCAACCACTAATAATGTCAGTAATCATGACTTTTCAGGCGTTCACCCTTCAGGACTGGTTGGCACTCACATGCACATGATCGAACCTGCGGGTATTGACCGTGAGATGTGGCACATGGGTTATCAGGATGTGATTGCGTTAGGTAGTGGTTTTGCTGAAGGTAAGCGCTGTGTTGATCGCGTTATCTCACTCGCTGGTCCAATGGTTAAAAACCCACGTT
>JBMZDT010000179.1:0-5193 GCA_049614505.1 Leucothrix sp. | reverse complement strand
TTTTGGTACGGTATCAAAGACTCTGAAGGTTTGATTACCAGCGCACCGATTACGGTTGTTGTTAGTGAAGGAGGTGGCATTCCAACGCCAACACCTCCGCCGCAGGCTGAAGCTGATACAGCAGAAACCACATCGGGTCAGATGGTAACGATTGATGTATTGGCCAATGACACAGGGAAACACCTCTCGATTAAAAAGGTAGATAACCCTGCACCATATCCTAGTGGCTCAGCAAGTATTGTTGATAATAAAATTCACTACACGGCCCCCGTCAATTTTGTAGGTACATCAACATTTTGGTATCAAATTGAAGATGCGGCGGGACAGTTGACCAGTAACGCAATCGAAGTGACGGTGACGGCTCCAACGATTGATGCCCCTTACCCAACAGCAGGTAACGATACTGCCCAAACCATGCTGAACCAGCCGATCACCATCGCGCCGCTGTGGAATGATACGGGTGAGGAACTGAAAATTACCTCGGTGGATACAACGACAGCGGTACTGTGGAATAAGGTTGAGATTGTTGGTGACGATAAGGTGCTGTATACGCCAACTCAATCTACAACAGGTAATGATAGCTTTTGGTATGTTGTGACTGATAAACATGGTCGTACTAATGCCGCTGAGATAGTGGTTTCGGTCGCTGGTAATAATGCAGGTGCTTATCCTACGGCGGGTTCTGACACTTACACGGTTGACAGATTTTCGACAGGCAATGTGTTTGATGTGTTTAGTAATGATACGGGCTCAGGTCTTACCTTTAAGCAGCTGTATGAAGGAACGACCGCAGGTGGGCGTACCTATGATAATGGTGGCAGTGTAAGATACGATGCACCCACAGACCCTAGCGT
Organism: Leucothrix sp.; assembly: GCA_049614505.1. Taxonomy (GTDB): domain Bacteria; phylum Pseudomonadota; class Gammaproteobacteria; order Thiotrichales; family Thiotrichaceae; genus Leucothrix. Next base: position 4,339 of record JBMZDT010000179.1, on the reverse strand, counting down.
TGATACTGATGATTTTTGGTACTCCATTGAAGATTCATCCGGTCGTACTAACGCAGCTAAGGTAACGATTACCATCAGAGATCCAGATAATGGGGGTGCTAACGAAGCGCCAGATGCTGTTGAAGACATTCTGCGTTCAGAAATCAATGCAGCAGAGTTTGAGATAGACGTGTTGTCTAATGATACTGACCCAAATGGTGATGTACTGACGGTTGCTAGCGTAGAACCTGCAAGATCAGGTGTCGTACGTTTGGTTGGCGGTAAGGTGTTGTATACGCCACCTAGTATTACAACCAGTGATACCTTTGTTTATACAATTTCTGATAGTCGCGGTGGCACTGCATCGGCGGCGGCAACGATTGGTGTGACAGATCCAAATAACCCAACGAACAATCCAATCATCAATAATGAATTTGTGACGGTTGCACCCGGTGGTTCAGTTATTATCAAAGTCTTAGATAATGACAGTGATCCAGATGGTGATACGTTAATTCTTGATCAAGTAACTGGTGGTTCTCAAGGTACAACGCAAAAGGTGGCTGATGATAACGGCGACTTGAACTGGGTTGAGTATCAAGCATTGGGTAACGCATCAGGGACTGATGAGTTCTTCTATGGTGTTGCTGATGGTTTAGGTGGTAACGGCTCTGGAAAGGTAACAATTACTTTCGAGTAAATAGCTGAACCGTCTGTTTGTCCGAAGCCGCAGCTGGTTCAGCTGCGGCTTTGTTGCGTATAAGTGTTTCACATTGTTTCATGATAGCATTCACTTATCAGTGATAAAATTGTATCGATAGGAATGGGGCGGTTCATTAATGAGTCAGACAGTAGTTAAAAAACGTAAGCGCAGTCGGTGGCGGCTATTCTTTGAAGTGCTGTTAATTTTAGCGTTGGTGCTGGGTGCGCGGATGTGGTTCCAAAGGGATTTACCTTCAGGGCCTGCGCCTGACTTTCAGGCGGTGCTGACAGACGGTAAATTGGTCAATATTAAAGACTATCGAGGCGAGCCGTTACTGCTGCATTTTTGGGCGAGCTGGTGTAAGTTTTGCAAACTGTCTGAGAGCAGTATTACCAGTATTGATAAAGATTGGCAGGTGTTAAGCGTCGCCTTTCAGTCGGGTGATAAAGAGGCCGTGCTAAAACATATGCAGGAAAGAAAGATTGAGTCTTGGACTGTTGTGCCTGACCAAGACGGGCGACTTGCAGAGCTATTTGGTGTCACTGCTGTACCAGCCAGTTATATCATTGATGGAAAAGGTGAGATTCGGGTTAAAGAGGTTGGGATAACAACCACGTGGGGGCTGCGAACTAGGCTTTGGTATGCTGAGAATATTGATCGTTTTACCGAGATGTTAGGCATTTCAACGGCTCAGGCGAATGTGAGTGACTTGACGGCAGTGAAATAAATGCAAACTAATAAGCTTGATGCTGACTACCTAGTGCGTCACAGTAAAAATGCCTGGGCTGCAATCACTGTATTTGATTCGATTGATTCAACCAGTAGTTGGTTAAAAACACAAAACAATTGCCCCGTCATTTGCCTAGCAGAGCAGCAAACCAATGGGCGTGGCCGCAACGGAAACCATTGGCGATCACCTAATGCAGAAAATATTTATTTGTCTTTTAATTGGTCGTTTCAATCGTTACCACAGCATTTACCATTGCTGAGTTTATGGTTAGGAATGGCGGTTGCAAAGGCGATTGAGACTCTAGGCGTGGAAGGGCATGGAATTAAGTGGCCTAATGATCTGTACTGGCAGCATAAAAAAATGGGGGGGATTTTAATTGAAACGAGTAATGCCTCATCACAGGTGATTGTGGGTCTAGGTATCAATACGAATGTGTCAATGATGCGGGGTGTTGATCAGCCTTGGACGAGTTTGAGCGAGATTATTGGGCACCATGTTGATAGAAATGCCTTCCTGATTACCTTGCTTGATGTTTTATATAAAGCGATGGAGTCCTTTGCAGAGCTTGAGGTGGGGAGTTTACAGGCTCGGTGGTCTCAATGGGATTTATTAAAAGATAAGTCGGTGTCATTTTTGCAAAATGGTGAGTCTTGTGAAGGTGTTGCAAAAGGGATTGATTCGTCAGGCTACCTGCTAGTTACGTTAGCCTCTGGTAAAACCAAAGCGTTTAATACCTCAATTAGTAAGGTGCGCTGGTAATGCAGTTACTGCTGGACATGGGTAATAGCCGATTGAAATCAGCGGTATTGTCTCGAGATAAAACGTTAACGCAGCACGTCGCTGTGGCGTATGAACCGCAAGAACCCATTCAAACCTTGGTTGCACACTTGGATCAATATCAAACTGTGAAATCGATAGTCATTGTGTCGGTGTTGGGCGGTGAGTTTCGTCAGCAGCTGACTGCTATCTGTAAGCAAAGGAATATTGAGCTGCAGTGGGCTATCTCAGAAGCTCATGCGAAGGGGATTGTTAATCAGTACCATAAGCCTGAGCAGCTTGGTGCAGATCGTTTTGTTGCATTGGTTGGGGCACGTAACCTGTTTCCTGATCAGAGTTGTATCGTGATCGATTGTGGTACAGCGGTGACGATTGATGCACTGACGGATAACGGCGTATTTTGTGGGGGTGTGATTGTTCCAGGTCTAGCGCTGTGGGGTGAGCGTCTAATTGGCAGAGCTGATCAGCTAAATGACCATCAGGTGGTTGATACTCAGCTGCTCGCTAAAAACACCGCTCAAGCGATTGGGAGCGGTAGTGTCTTCGGTCTTAGCTGTGCTATCGAAGGGATTTACCAAAGAATGAGCGTAGAACTGCAGAAAGTATCTAAGCAAGCTGTTGGGCCAAAGGCCGTTATTTGTGGCGGGGATGCGGCTTTAGTGACTCAGTATACTCAGCTTGACTTTGAGTTAATGCCACATCTGGTGTTAATGGGCCTAGCCGCATATACTTAGCCGCAATGCGTATCTTGATAATTGCCTTAGTTACTTTAAATATACTCTACTTTGTGGGGGTATATTTGTTTAGTGTTGCCTTCGATCGTCCGCCGCCACTAAAAGAGCCCAACATTCCTACGATCACTCTGTTAGCTATGAACGCATCCAGTGAGTTTGGGAGCTTTGCTGATAGCGTGAGCGATACGTGCTTTACGGTGGGGCCTTATAATGTTGAAAAGAATGCCAGAGGCCTTGCGGAAAGAATTTCCCAAGCAGGGTTGGCGGTGCAAATTAAGCGCCAACAAACGGATCGTTTACAAAAATACCTAGTATTTTTACCACAGCTACCCTCACGTGAAGCCGCGGAAGAAGTAGTAAAAGACATCCAGCAACACAAGATTAATGAATTCCAGATCATTGATTCTGGCCCCTATAAAAATGCCATTGCACTTGGCACCTTTAACGACCTCGATAAGGCAAGGCGACATACTGAGTATGTGCGTTTCTTAGGGTATGACGCGAAACATACCGCACAAAAGCAAAGGGCAACAGTCTACTGGGTTAGTTATGATGATACCTTTGGCCGACAGAGCCCTGTTTTAGAGTGGAGTCGCCTCATTGACCCTAAAGCAGTTGTACAAAAAATATCAGAAAACTGCGAGTATTGATTAATGAAAACCTTGTTGTTGGTTGCTCATGGCAGCCGTGTTGCTTCTTCAAACGAAACGGTGGTGGATTTGGTGCAAAAATTGCGCCCAAGGTTGGCCGAACATGGCTTTTGCCTAGCGACCCATGCTTTTTTGGAATTGACGAACCCCAATATTACGCAAGGTGTTGAGAAGCTTATTAGTTCAGGTGCTACTGAGGTGGTTGTTTTGCCCTACTTTCTTGCACCAGGTACACATGTGATTGATGATGTGCCAGCGTTTATCCAACAGGCACAGTCAACATACCCTGAGGTAATATTTACTCTTATGCCCCATTTGGGCGGGGTAGAAGGCATGGTTGATCTAGTGTTGAACAGTGCTGGCTTAAGCTTGCAGTAAGTAGCTCGTAGAGGAAGAGGATGCAACCAAATGGCCGTGGTAATCATTGACCTTGAACCAAGGGTTCAAGTGGGAAAAATGAGAATGAGATAAGGCTTCCCGAGTGAACGGTCTTGCGCACAATCATTCCACAAACATTCCCGGGTAAAGTAAATAGGCTCAAGGGATAACCCGAATACTCACAAACCACCCAGTCGACATCCGTACAACCAATATAGATTAAATTTGGATATTTGTTAAGTGTTGAATCACTATTCAGACGAGTTGATCAAATTATAAGTGGTTTAGTTTTATCGCTTGCATGTTTTCCTTTTGTTCGCTATAACGATAAGCGGTGAAACCAAAAGGAAACTGAGATGTTGACGGTAAAACAAAACAATGTTCTGAATGT
>JBMZDT010000178.1:0-5217 GCA_049614505.1 Leucothrix sp. | reverse complement strand
ACCTCATAGCCTTGTGCTTGTAAAAAGCGTTTGAGGGGTAAGTACAAATCAGACTCTTTCACAAGAACTCCTCAAGCGCTTCGCCTCACAGACTATGCGGTGGGCTTTTCTTTAAGCCATATTCCACAGCCATTACTGCGGCAGTTATCCGAGAGCTAATCTCCAGTTTACGCAGTATTGCTTTCACATGTAATTTCACCGTGCCATCCGAAATACCTAAGTGCCTAGCAATCACTTTATTACTCTGCCCTTCTGCAAGGTGCAGTAGTATTTCATATTCACGAGGTGTCAGGCACTCAAAAGGGTTAGGCTTCTCGGCCACTTTTTCTTGCTTTGAGCCTTGTACCGCACTGGCTAGCACCTGAGCCAAATCAGGTGCTACAACCGTTTTACCCGCAACAATATCTCTAATAGCGACCACTAATTCATCGGGCTCCATGTCTTTCATTAAGTAGCCATTAGCACCTAGCTGTAAGGCACCAATTAAATCCGCTTCATCACTACTGGTTGTCAGCATCGCGACGGGAAGATCAGGGTTTACATGTTTTATATGTTTTAACACGGTCAGGCCATTCATCTCAGGCATCCGCATATCTAGCAAAACAAGATCCAGAGATTCTTCAGTAACGAGCCTACTACCTTCTACACCACTGGCCACCGAGGCAACAACCTCAATACCTCGCCGCTTCAACAGATCTTCTAGGCCTGCACGAAATAAAGTGTGATCATCTATTAATAAGATACGTTGTTTCATGATTGTTGACCTGATCCGTTGTTTATAGCAGCGCGTTGGGGTTGGCTCGCATGAGGAACGGCGACTTTAAAATTGAGCTGGAGTAGCAAACCTTCACCATCTGATTCAAACTGTAACTCGCCATTCAAACGGGCTGCACGCTCCTGCATGACTGACAGGCCAATGTGTTCCCCTGTCGCTTTATTAGGCTTGGGGCGGTCTTCAGAAAGCCCAGGCCCATCATCTTCAATGAGGATACTGCAATCGCCGTCCACTGAGCTATACAACAAAATCCGCACTGTTTCAGAGCCACTGTGTTTGCGAATATTTGTTAGACCTTCCTGCACAATCCTAACCACTTCAATTTCCGCATCCCGGGCTAAATCTTTAAGATCCCAATTATGATAGAAAAAGACATCAAAGCCCGTTTCTCTGCGAAAACGCTCAACTACACTTTCTATCGTGCGAACCACGCCTTTGCCATCAATAGGCGCCCGAAAATGCGTAATAAGACTACGTAACTCAGCATTAGCCGTCTCGATACCATTTTCCAAACCTTTTAATTCTTCCCGAAGCGTTTCGGCTGCGTGCTCTTTTAAAGAGTCATCAAAGAGTCGGATTTTATAACGTAAGCTGGCAAGGGTTTGCGCTAACGAATCATGAAGCTCATGTGCCATACGCGTGCGTTCTTGAATAATCGATAGCTGGCGGGCGTTGTCTTCTACACCGGCCTGCTCAATCGCCATGCCGAGATGCTTGCCGATACTCTGTAACACCGCATCTTCGTCCGTAATACTAGATTCACGAGTCTCATTTCTAGAGATAAACAGATTGTAAATACCGATCGATTTGCCTTGATAACGCAGCGGTATAGCTAGCATTTCACAGTCTATTAGCTGAGCACAAACAGTCCCTCTGGATAATCGGCAATGCGACATTACCGACTCCCTTGTCACACAGTTCTCATGAAAACTGCGAAGGCACTGACAGTTATCTTCAGCGAGCTGCCAGATACGCGCGTTATCATCAGTTGGTAACCCAAGGCTAGATACAAGCGTTAAATCCCCATCAACTAACAGACGTACCGCGGCCGCTTTGGCATCCACCAAACCCTGCATCGTTAGTAAAAAACGGTGTAACAAATCATCTAAGCTTGTAGAGCTATTAATACAATCCGCAACATCATAAAGCACGCTAAGGTGGTATTTTTTTTCAGCAATATAAGCCTCTTGTTGAGAGCTAGAGCGTTGCTGCCCGTTAATAATCACATCACCCTTACGCTGATTCATCGCGGTGCTAATCCAAACTAGATTGGGCTGGTGGCCGGTAGTGAGGATCATTGGGGTTAATGAAAATAAATTCCATCGTGCCTTCAATTTCCACAAAGTCCATCGACATACCGTTGGCTTTAAGCGCCGTTTCTTTGTCTAACACAAACAAAACCCCTTGTGATTGGATTTGCTCATCACTGTCATCAAGTTGGTCATCAAACCCCATTTGGTAATGAAAACCACCGTCTTGCTGCGCTCGAATAGCGATTCTTAAGGGCAGCCCGACAGCATTCGACGCTTCAACAGAGCTTATCACTTGCTTAGCAGCGGCTTTGGTAATCCTAATTTCAGTCATCATTTACTCCTGCTCAGACATGGGCATATCGCTTGTATTGCTTAACAAACTCAACAAAACGTCTAGCCCAGTGGTGTTGATCGGTATCTCTTAAATGTGAGTAAGATGCCAGCAAATTCTTGTATACCCAACCATCCTCATCGCCAGTAATCCCTTTACCCCGCTTGACGGTATAAGCAAAACGCCCTTGCCGTCTCAGCTCATCTAAATTTTCCAAACGAGAGTAATGAAATTCATGTGCGCCAATCACCGAGGTCTCCGCTTCGCCCGGCCATAACATGGCATCTGTCTCCTTCAATTTAACATAACCTCGACCCTGTGGCTTCTCATGCATGGTCACCACTGATGGGATGACACCCACCATTTCAGCCGATTGATCATTCCATATTAAGCGCTGTGCTAAATACATCAGACCACCGCACTCCGCATAAGTTGGCAAACCCGCTTCAATCGCTTGCCGTATCGACTCCCGCAATCGCCTATTTTGGCTAAGCCCCTGCATATGTGTTTCAGGAAACCCTCCACCGATGAATAAACCATCGATATTGGACAGCTCAGCATCTTCCAAAGTATTAATAGAAACTAACTCAGCACCTGCTAACTGCAAAGCATGCAGATCACTCAAATAATAAAAGCTAAATGCACAGTCCTCACAAATGCCTATACGTACCGTATTATTTGGTAAATCTGGCACAGGAAGTGGTGGGTAAAGCGGTAACGCCTCTCCTTGCTTTGCCAACACTAAACAGGCTTCCAGGTTGACCTGATCCACAACCTGCTGCGTAACTGCTTTAATAATTGATGCCGACTGCTGGTTTTCATTACTGGGCATTAAACCAAGATGCCGCTCAGTTAACTCAAGGTCTTTATGGCGGTTCACAACCCCTAGTACAGGAATGTCCGTATACGTTTCAGCAACACGCCTAAGTTTTGCTGCATGACGCTCACCACCTGCCATATTAAAAATGACACCCGCGATATTTACCTCAGGATCGAACTGTTGATACCCTAACAACAACGGTGCAACACCCCGTGAAACGCCACGCGTATCAATGACAAGTATGACAGGGGATTTCAGATGCTTAGCCATACCAGCATTTGAATCCGAGCCATCCATTGACATCCCATCGTGTAGCCCCTTGTTGCCTTCGATTAGGCTGACATCAGCACCTGCCCGACGCTGCTGAAACACCCGATGAATTTCATCATGCCCCATGGTGTTGAAATCTAGATTGCAGGCACACCGCTGGCTAGCTTGGGTCAACCATAAAGGATCGATGTAATCTGGGCCTTTTTTAAAGGGCTGAACGACTAAACCGCGTTGCACAAACGCCCCACACAAACCAATCGATAGCGTTGTTTTCCCTGATGATTTGTGTGCGGCGGATAGATAGAGACGAGGCATTGTTTTATCCACAATAAACAAAAAAAGCCGACAGCAATAGTCGGCTAAACACACAACGAGAAGAGGTTGTGTTCTGTTCAATCATCTATCAGTTTCTCTGGCAGCAGCCGCAATACCTTAGTAGCGACCACAATCAAGCACATCGAAAGTGCAACCCCACCTAACCCTAGGATTATTTCAGGCATCGAAGCAGAATAATTGGCGATCTCACCATCAGCAAAGGTACTTGCTACCGTCGCATTGGGAAATAAAACAACGGGGTACAACTGTCCCCCGACAATGATGACATAGAGCTGGCAGAAGCCGCCGAGAACCGCCAAAGCAGCCGCTGACAGCAGCGCCTGTTGGTTATTGTGCAAACTAGGCAGCCAAATTAGAACCAATGGCAGCACGCTACCGAGTGCGATTTGCCCCAGCCAAAACAGCCAAGTAATCTTGCCACCACCTGTTAATATATAGGCCTCCACCGCATGATGTTCAGTAGCGTACAAATTTGTCAGATGCCTTATCAGTTCAAAAAACAACACCAGTGCAATGAATATAGCGAGTGTATAGCGCAGTCTGTTTTGAATATTTTGGCTTAGCACTTGATTACTCAGCTTATAGAAAAAGACTAAACCCAACGTAAACACCGCCGTACCAAACACATAAGAAGCCGCAATAAACAAAGGCGCTAAAATCGCTGCGTCATAATACTGACGAGCCACCAAGAAGCCAAAAATCGACCCCGTTCCTGTAGTCAGAATAAAACGCCAGATAAAACCAACGTATCCAGCAGGCTTGTAAACCTGCTTCGCTACCTTCTTCCGATCCATCATCGACCAAAGATACACCGCCATAATGACTAAAAAGCCGTTATAGAGGATGATATTCCAAGCAAAAATCGACTTAAAATTGTAAGACGTCATAGCAATAATCAAACGATCTGCATGACCAAGATCTAACACTAATACAGCCAAGCCCCCCAGCAACAATGCCATAGCGATGACCAGAGACAATCGCCCAAGTGGCCGGTAAGCCTTTTTGTTAAACACCGTACCTAAGGAGCCAATATTAGCCGCTCCAGAAGCCGCCACAATCAAGAAAATAGCGAAGACATGTGGCAACCCCCACACGACTTGATTGTTCATGCCAGTGACGTAATGACCATGATGCTCAACGTAGAAAAACGAGACAGCTGCAGCAATGATAAAAAAGCCTAACACTGCGAGTGCGCTGTAAAATGTTTTATCTGTAACTTGCCACTCGGTAAAAACTAGCTTGCAGTTGCGGCTGGCTTTAATCTGCTCTGGTGTTAATGGGTTTGTATTGTTCGTCATATCAAATCCCCCAGTAACGCACGCCAGTGTTTAAACCAAGATCTGCTCGAATTTGCTGTGCGCCGTACTTTTTAAGCGCTTTGCTAATGGTGCTTTCTGGATCATTCAAATCACCAAACACAGCCGCTTTGTCT
>JBMZDT010000177.1:0-5253 GCA_049614505.1 Leucothrix sp. | reverse complement strand
TCATTTTCGCCATCACCGCTGATGTGGCCATCATGCTTTATACTGTTCACTAATTGATTGATAGCTTTAGTCTTTCAAGTGATAGCATTGATGGTTGATATAGGTATGCAGGCTATAGTGCTATGAATTTCTCAAAGCACCATATCCTCCAGCGCTTTAGGATGATCCGTTAGTCCCTCATAGCCATCTTCCGTCAAAATAAAGCTATCGCCTACCTGTGCTCGGAAGGTATCACCTTCAACAGAGCCATCTACCGCTAATACCATGCCAGGCTGTAAAATAGTTTCATCTCCTGTCACCAACTGTGGCTTCTCCAAGAAACTAAAGCCTGTTGCCCGACCACAACGGAATGGGTAGTCATACCCTGCGCTTTGTATGACTTCAGCATAAGCGGCATGAACGCTTTCAGCGGTAACACCCGGTTTTAAAGCATCAAGTGCTGCCCGCTGACTGGCAACAGCCACTTCATAGATATCAGTTTGTGTTTTATCTGCAATTTCACCAATCCAAAACGTGCGATCAAAACCAAGTTTAAAGCGGTGGAAATTCGTCATGCCACAAAAACACAGAAACACAGGTTCGCCCGAGCGCATAATGCGTGTGCTGGCGCGGTGATGTGTCTTAGTGATTTCACTGCCTGATGTCATAATTTGTAGAAAATGCGTATTGGGTGACATTGCGGTGTCAGGGTAGTGCTTTGCCAGTAGTTCAGCGGCTTTTCGTGTACCTGCTTGAGAGGTGGCAATGCCGACTTCATATTCAGGGGTTCCATCGCTGATCGCAGCGCGTCCCGCAGCCATCATTGCGTTAGCCACTTGTCCAGCGTGACGTGCTAACTGTAATTCTTCTGCCGATTTAATCATGCGCATGGTGGCTAACAATGGTGTTACATTGGCTAGGTTCTCTTTACCCAAGAGCTCATCAACATACGTACGCACCAGTGGTGGCATATGATGCGGCTCAATGGCGACAGCAGCGCCTTTGACAGCTTCAGGCAGCGCTTCACGCCATTCTTTACCTGCACCGTCATTCCATGGCGCAATTCGATCGACTTGAGCATCTGCTTCAGCCATCACCCGATCAATTGTCGGGGTAATCAACAACGTTTCGCCATTTTGCGGCACGACTAATATGGTTGGACGGCCGAACTCCATATGTAAGTAGTCATAGTAACCCGTGAGGTAATAAACATTATCTTCATCGGTAATGAGTGCTACATCGATATGGTTAGCAGCTAATGCCTCTTTTAGCTGGTTTAAGCGTTGCTTGAACATAAGAATCTCCGGGTGAGAGGTATTAAGAGCCTGTTAGTCTTTATCAAATAGCTGAATAACGTAGCCAGTTTTAAGGGCTTCTTTGACTTGTTTGTTTTTCTTGCCAAATTCAGCCAACTTAGCACGTTCCAACTGACGGCGTTTGTCGATTGTAATGTCGTAGAACCCTTCTTTTGCGATGTAATATCGAGCCAAATACTCGGCACCCATTAAGTCTTGAAAGTCGATATATACAATAAAAGGGGCGGATGCACCTGAGGGAAAACCATCAATAGCCTGTTTGGCTTTGGCGGTCATAGAGAAGATAAACATAAATGTCTCTGGCTGAGTTTGAGAGCAAGCATATTACACCTTTTTATAGCTCAATCCGCAGGGTTAAACGGCTAAACATGACATTTTGGCAAATGTATAAGCGGAAGCGTACACTGTGCATGAAGCAAGATGAATGAACGGCTAAGTTGAGGATCAATTATGCCAGAACAGCAATCGCCAGATACCAATGAAAACTTACCTGCCTCTGCCCAAAAACGTGGCTTTGCGTATGTTGTGTACATAGTTTTATTGATTATTGGTATCCTTCTGGGTTTGGTTTACGCTGGCAGCCTGCTCATCTTTATTACGAGTTCAATCTCACAAATGAATGATTTTGGCCTGCTATTTTTGGTGGTTGTATTAGTGGTTGCTACCGCCTTGCACTTTACCGCAATCTATTACGCTGTGATGTATGCTGACACTCAGTCGTCACTCGCCAGCTCAATTTTCTTATTGCTTGCTGCAATAATTGGCCTGCCATTTGTTGTATTTTTTGGTTGTGTAGCGGTGCTAAGCTAGGTGTGTGGAGTTAGCAACAATTGATCCATCTATTTTTCGACTTACTCGCGATGACCTGTGCCGCTGGCACTAGCTGGTGGTTTAGCAAGCGTTACGTGTCTGGGACGAACACACAGCTTCCTTCCCCTCAAAAACAGTATTACTTAGCTTCTTTGCTCCTAGGGTTGGTCATTGGTGGGCTGCTTTTTGGCACATTAAACCTGTATCTGTCAGGAAAAATGGGCATCGCTAAAAGCATGTTGGGTGGCATTTTTGGTGCAATTATTGCCGCAGAAACATTCAAAGTATTCGCAGGAATACGTCGTTCGACTGGGTTAGTGTTTATTCCCGGACTCATCGTGCTTATTGTCGTTGGGCGAGTAGGGTGTTATATGGCGGGGTTGCAAGATTTCACTTACGGCATTCCAACGACAGTCGCCTGGGCGGTTGATTTTGGTGATGGTGTTTTACGTCACCCAGTGCAGCTGTATGAATCGCTGGCACTGCTGCTATTTTTAGTGTTTTTCTTATTACATTACCCACGCCATCAACCCATCTGGCAAAGGCAGGGCTTTTATGTTTTCATCCTGTTCTACGCCTCTCAGCGTTTTGTTTGGGAGTTTTTCAAGCCTTACGCCGATATCTTGCTATCGCTAAATTTATTCCACTGGATCACCCTGTTATTAATCGGCTATGCGTTATTCATGGCCTGTTGGAGTCAACGCAATGACGCATAAATCCCGCCCCTACACGTTTTACGGTCAAACGCAGTCATTGTGTGAAGAATGCCTTGAGGTGGTGCCCGCCAAGATCATTTTTCAAAACGACAATGTCTACTACCAAAAGCGCTGCAAAGAACACGGCGTACAAAAAACCTTAGTGTCTACTGATATCGAGTATTTCAAACGCTGTAAAGACTACCTAAAGCCCGGCGATATGCCGCTGAAGTTTCAGACCAAAATTGAGCATGGTTGTCCACACGATTGCGGCCTGTGCCCAGATCATGAGCAACACTCTTGTCTGGCACTGTTTGAAATCATTGATGAATGCAATATGCAGTGCCCGGTATGTTTTGCCAACTCAGCACCGGGTATGGGCAACCCGCGTAGCATGGAAGACATCGAGATCATGCTGCAAACGCTGATTGAGAGTGAGCAAGAGCCTGATTTGGTACAAGTTTCAGGTGGTGAACCCACGCTACATCCACAGCTTATGGACATCCTGCGTCGCATCAAGGACAGTCCTGTTCGGCATTTGATGTTGAATACGAACGGTATCCGCATTGCGCGTGATCCAACTTTAGCTGAGGAGCTAGCGACTTTGGCGCCAGGCTTTGAAGTGTACCTACAATTTGATTCACTAGAGGCCGATGCGCTAAAAAACATTCGTGGACAAGATATGCGAGGTATTCGCAAGCAGGCATTGGAAAAATTAGAGCGCCTGAATATCTCGACCACGCTAGTGTGTGTGATTCGTAAAGGCGTGAATGATCATGAAATTGGTGAGTTGATCAATTACGCGAGGCAATGGAAATGTGTGCGGGGCGTGGTGTTTCAACCCGTGCAAGACGCTGGGCGCAATGATGGTGACAAACCTTCGCAGCGTATTACGCTAAGCGAAATTCGCAGTGGCATTGTAGCAGCGGATAATCCGTTTAATGATGCGGATATGATCCCGCTACCGTGCCACCCAGAAAATATTTCCATCGGCTATGGCTTGCGCATGGGGGAAGAAATTGTGCCAGTGACAGGCCTGCTGCCTCGTGAAGAGCTACTTAAAGGGGTGGATAACACCATCACCTTTGAGAAAAATACGGCGTTACGTGACGCCTTTTTTAAGCTGTTTTCATTGGATGCTTGTAGCGAGCAGACCACTGAAAACCTCGATACACTGCTGTGCTGCTTACCGCGTGTTGAGAATCAAGGAGGGCTGACCTATGACAATGTGTTTCGGGTAGTGATTATGGCATTTATGGATAAATACGATTTTGATATTGGTTCTATAAAGCGCTCATGCACGCACTTTGTAGAGCCTAATGGCAAAATTTACCCCTTTGAAACGTGGAATATGTTTTATCGGGATAAAGTTAAAGCAACTGGATTACGCTAGATTGAAAATACACTATTTAGTGACTCATCGATTTTGCGCCTTTTTGTAAACCCCAAGTAAAAAACTACAAATCCCTGGCAAAAACATCGATACTCGATCAATGATCAACCCAAGCACCCTAGAACAACGCAATGAATGGACAATAGACGCTCTGGATTACCTAGACCAAGGCATCAGCATATTCGACCATGAATTACGCTTGGTCGCGGTCAATAAACGCATGCTCGATTTGCTAGAACTTCCCGAGTCCCTAGCCGTAACCAACCAACATCTCAGTGAGTTTTTCCGTTTCAATGCTCAACGCGGCGAATATGGCGAAGGCGATATCGACGAGCAAGTTGCCGAGCGCGTCGCCTTAGCCAAAAACTTCCAACCCCACGTTTTCGACCGTATTCGTCCGGATGGCACCATTATCGAAGTACGCGGCAATCCGATGAAAAAGAACGGTGGCTTCGTTACTACCTATACCGATGTGACCGAGCAACGCCACGCCGAGGCTCGCCTTGAAAATCGCGTTGTAAAACGCACTGAGGAATATCGCCAAGAAACCGCTGCTCACCTCAAAACAGCCAATGCGCTGCACAAGAGTGAATTATGGATTCGTCAGATTGCCGATGCGGTGCCTGCACTGATCGCTTATATCGATAAGAACAATCGATACCAGTTTGCGAATAATATGCATCAAAGCTGGTTTGGACTGGATCGTAAACAGCTGATCGATTCTTCTATCTTTGAGTTAGTGGAAGAGAAAAACAAAACACAGTTTGAACGCGATATCGGCATTGTATTGCAAGGAACCGAGGTCACCAGTGAATATGTGATTCGCCGCAAAGGCCGCCACCCAATGGATGTGTCGATTACCTTTATTCCACACTTTGATGATGACAAACAACTCTCGGGCTACTTCTTCTTAGGCCAAGACCTTACGGAGCACAAGCAAACGCAGCGCGAGTTAGTGGAATCACAAAAGATGCAAGCACTAGGCAGGCTTACTGGCGGTATTGCTCATGACTTTAACAACCTTTTAACCATCATTTTAGGCAACCTCAATTTCATCGAA
>JBMZDT010000176.1:0-5277 GCA_049614505.1 Leucothrix sp. | reverse complement strand
GCACTCAACACCATTAGATGTTGCTTTTGCCGAAGAGCACCAAACAGGGCGGATGCCTGATGCCTATGAACGCCTATTGATGGATGTGGTGCGCGGTGATCAAACGTTATTTATGCGTGGGGATGAAGTTGAAGCCGCTTGGCAGTGGATTGATCCTATTATGGAAAGCTGGCAAAGATCAGGCACGCGGCCAGAGCACTATGACAGCAATAGCGAAGGCCCAACGGCTGCGGTAGAGATGATGGCTAAGGCAGGTCGCCGCTGGCGGAAACTCTAAGTTCACTTAAAACAGTGGGTCGTTTTGATAGGGAAAAGCCTATACTCGGTTAGATCGTTTAATGTTTTAGGTAAATAATATGATTCAAGGATTCTTCCAAGGCTTTGGCTTTCTTTTTCAGGGTTTCCCTTTGGTTGTACAGAAAGGTATCCGTGGTTTTGTGCTGATTCCTTTATTGATCAATATCGTCATTTTTAGCGGCGCTGTTTGGCTGGCCTATACCCAATACCACGCGCTAATGGATTATCTGTTGGGTTGGTTACCAGATATACTTGCTTGGCTGCGATGGTTGTTACTCCCCATTTTTGGACTGTTGGTGATGTTAATTATCTATTATACCTTTAGTCTTTTAGCTAATTTTATTGCTGCGCCGTTTAACGCGTTGCTAGCGGATCGTGTTGAACGAAAATTGAGAGGCGTCAACATGCTGGAAGACTCTAACGCATCGTTGATGGCTAATATAGGTAAGACATTGGGGAGCGAGGTTAAGAAGCTACTCTACATGTTGAAATGGATGCCGCTACTCATTTTAATGACGGTAATTCCTGGAATTAATGCGATTGCACCTTTGGTATGGCTTATCTACGGCGCATGGATGTACGCACTGCAATATGCTGATTACCCAATGGGGAATCATGATTTATTCATGAAAGAGGAATTGCCAATATTGCGCAACAACCGCAGCTATGCACTGGGTTTTGGTGCAGCCACAACCTTAGTCACCATTATTCCTGTGGTAAACTTTTTAGCAATGCCTGTTGCTGTGGCCGGCGCGACGGCTATGTGGGTCAAACAGCTGTCACGTTGATGGGCTAAAACGTAGGCTGAGCTCCTCAAGACGCTGTTTTTGTTTTAACAGGTCTGGCAGCTTGTTTGGGGTAAAATACAGAAAAAGCCCACCCAGTAGCATTAACACACAAGCAAAACTTAACACGATAGATTGCACCAGCACATTAATAGGCCAGTGGTAGTCAAACTGGTAAGCCACGGTGCTAACGCCATAGCTTATTGCCAATGCAATGAGGCTGATAACGGTAGCATAGAGCATCCATTGTCCTGTGTGATGGATTTTGCCAGCGCGCGCTTGATGTTCCTCAATGCGATGGATGTAGTGTTGTTTACGTTGATTCAGGGCTTGAAGAATAATCGAGTGGCTTCGCTGTTGAATCAGCTTACTGCTAATGGTTTCATCAAATATTAGCAAGGGTGATAAGCGTGACAGCATTTCATTTTGTTTGTTGTGTAAGATGCCAACGCTATTTTTTTGCCCCAATTCTTGATCAAGATCTAACAGGTGCAGCGGATCATTTTTCCAGTGGACTAACAACTGGTGTTTGATATTGCTGATATGATTGTCTCGGGCTTGAAGAAAATACCGAGACAGCAATGGGTTTTTTTGTAGTTCAACATTTTGCAGTGCAATAATTTCATAGTGCTGCGCTTTGCTCACTAGTGTATTTAAATGGGCGAGCGCCTGTGTTGTTTTCTGAGCACGTGATAATAGGCGAATGCGCTCAAACTGTAATTCTGGGTTGAAACGCTGATTGAGTTCACAGGCTGCTTCAATGGCAAGTAAGGCTTGAGCATGTCGTCCTGCTTTGGCACGCACATTGGCTAGGTGCCGATAAGCAAAGCAGGCAAGCTGAGGATTAATTGATTGGCTTTGCAATGCTGCCACGTTGAAGTGTCTTTCTGCTAGGGTGTGATCCTTGGCTATGGCATAGAGCCAGCCAAGATGAAAATGGCAGAGGTGATCATTAGGTGCCTTGGCCAGTAAAAGTTGAGTGCTTTTGATGTCAGGTGGTAAACGTTGTAACGCAGCCACGGGTAGTTGTTTCTGTTGGCGTTTAACCTCGGATGAGACTTTCAGCGCCAGTGTCTCCAAAATTTTCTCATGCTCCGCTTCCCACTGTGTTGAACGGTGACGTAGGTCGGCATGGGTATTCACTAAATTATTGGCGAGCCCATCAAAAATAGCTTGTTTAGCAGCAGCATGTTTAATGCCGTGATAAATTAAAAAATATTCAACATTAATACGATAAAAAACAGGGGATTGTTTCTCTGCTGATAATAAAAAATGCGCCGGCACTTGGATAACGGTATTGGGCGATGTGCTACTAAACATAGATTGATAACGTCACTTGAGATAACTCATCGGACAATAGAAGAGTCAAAGGCTTATCACTTCTTAAATTATCGTTAACGATATAAGTTTGTTGACAAAAGGGGGTTTAAATTAATGATGATTCATTGTCTGTCATCGTTCCTTACATGTTTTATACTCTAGTGATGACTACACCAGTATTAGCTCAAGAAACACGATTACATCAGCTTATCTCGCACCAACAGCGTTTACGCGAGTGTCAGACTTGCGACAATATGATAAGGCCAGTGATTACCTGTGAGCCCGTACTGTCAAAAGTTGTGTTGGTAGGGCAAGCGCCCGGTGATAAAGAAGGAGTCATCGGTAAGCCATTTGGTTGGACGGCGGGTAAAACGCTGTTTAAATGGTTTGCGAGTCAGGGGGCGAGCGAGACAGCGTTTAGGCGCTCTGTCTATATCGCATCCGTGTGCCGTTGTTTTCCAGGTAAGAAGCCAAAAGGTGGTGACCGCGTGCCAGATCGTGAAGAGATCACCAACTGTCGGCCTTGGATGGATGCGGAGTTTGACTTATTGCAGCCGGAATTAATTATCCTAGTAGGTAAGCTGGCCATCTCTCAGTTCTTAACGGTTAAAAAACTAACGGATGTTATTGGTCAACAGTTTGAGCAATCTATTGCTGGCAAAACATGTACCTTAATCCCGCTGCCACATCCATCCGGTGCATCGACTTGGCACCAATCAGAACCCGGTTCGCTATTGTTGCAACACGCACTGATTAAGCTTGGTGAGCACCCTGCTTGGTCAAGCATCAAGTAATTGACTTAAGGCGTTGCCTGAAAATACTCGGCAGCTTACAATGGCCCGCTTTGATTTTTTCGATTTTGCCCATATAGTTGAAAATTCAGGCGTAGGCCAGATAAACCAATTGACGGAGTGACTAAATGCCTTGGAATGAACCAGGTGGAAATAAAGATAAAGACCCTTGGAGCAGTAGTAAGCCTTCACGCGGCAACTCGTCCGACGGTATAGAAGATGCCATTCAAAAAATGAATGACAAATTAGGCCAGTTATTTGGCGGTCGCTCTTCCGGCGGCGGCAATAATGGTAATGGTGACGATGAAGGCCCAGGATTGAATAAGGGTGTTGTGATTGGTTTAGGTGCAATTGCCCTGATCGCATGGCTATTCACCGGCGTATACACCGTTGATTCTGCGGAGCGTGGCGTAGAGCTGCGGTTCGGAAAATACCATCAGACAACAATGCCTGGCTTACACTGGCGGATGCCTTACCCCATTGATACCGTTGAAAAGGTTGATGTTGATCGTAGTCGTACCGCACGTGATGCCAGTGGCAGCACACATATGTTGACCAAAGACGAGAATATTATTTCGATCGCGGTCAATGTGCAGTACCGAATCAAAAATCCTGAAGATTACCTGTTTAACGTATTCCTGCCTGATTTTGAAAGTGATCAGAGAATTGCAACGGTTTACAACGTGATGCGCAGTGCAGTACGTGAAGTGGTTGGGCGTACCACCATGGATTCGATTATTGGTGCGGATCGTGAAAAGATGGCACCAGATATTTTGCTGATCATGCAGCGTGTCTTGGATGATTACCGATCGGGTATTGATATTATGAAGGTCAATGTGACCGACGCCGAAGCACCAAAAGAAGTAAAAGACGCATTTGATGATGCGATTCGTGCACGAGAAGATCAAAACCGCTTTAAAAACCAAGCGGAAACTTATGCCAAGCAAGTGGTGCCAAATGCTCGTGGTAAAGCGGCGCGAATTATTGAAGATGCAACGGCTTATCGCAGTCGTGCGATCTCAAAAGCTCAGGGTGAATCGTCACGTTTTGAGCAGCTTTCAACCGCCTACAAAAAAGCACCTGATGTGACAAGAGAACGTCTCTATCTGGAAACCATGGAGCAGGTGTTAGAAACCAGTTCTAAAGTGATGATTGATTCTAAATCAGGAAACAATATGTTGTATTTGCCATTAGATAAACTGCAAGGCAGTGCTAATGCTGTAGGTAGTAACAGTGCTGAGGTTAGAGGTGCTGTGGCGAGTGCGATGAGTAATGCGGCCGATCGGGCAAATAATCCGCCGCTTAGATCGCTGCGTGATGCAACTAGGGAGAGCAGACAATGAAAAATCCTATTTTGCTAGCCATTGCGGCGGTGTTGGTTATTGTTTTAAGCTCAGCCTATGTTGTGGATCAGCGCGAAACAGCCATTAAGTTCCGCTTTGGTCAAATTATCGAAGAGGATATTGGCCCAGGTCTGCATTTTAAAATGCCGTTTATTAACCGGATTGAGAGTTTCTCATCACAAATACTTTCACTGGATGCGAAGCCTGAGCGGTTCCTAACAAACGAAAAGAAGTATGTGCAGGTCGATTTCTTTGTGAAGTGGCGTATTTCTGAGACGGGCAAGTTTTATCGCTCAACGGGTGGTGATATTCGCCGCGCGCAGAACCGCCTTGAAAGCATCATGAAGGATGGCTTGCGTAATGAGTTTTCCAAGCGAACCATTCAGGAAGCGATTTCTGGTGAGCGGGATCAAATCATGGAAGGCCTACAGACCAAATCGAATGATGCGGCAAACCAGCTAGGGGTTTCTATTGTTGACGTGCGAGTGAGTGCTATCGACTTTACTAAGTCGGTGAGTGAGTCCGTCTTCAATCGGATGCGGTCGGAGCGTGAGCGGGTAGCACAGGATTTCCGTGCGCGTGGTCGAGAAGAGGCTGAGCGCGTTAAAGCGGCAGCGGACCGTGATGCAGTGATCATTGAAGCTGACGCATACAGTGCAGCGGAAAAAATTCGTGGTCAAGGTGACGCACAAGCAACGGATATCTATGCTGATGCTTATACCAAAGACGCTGAGTTTTACT